>LGFT01000012.1 GCA_001509375.1 Methanothrix harundinacea
CCTTCCCGCTCCTTCCTCGCATACTCCTTCGCGTAGTACGTCAGGATCATGTCCGCCCCGGCCCGCTTGATGGAGGTCAGCGCCTCGCGCATCGCCCGCTCGCCGTCGATCCAGCCCCGCTCCGCCGCGGCCATGATCATCGAGTACTCGCCGGAGACCTGGTAGGCGGCCGTCGGCATCCCGAACTCATCCTTTACCATCCTCACGATGTCGAGGTAGGGCATGGCGGGCTTGACCATGATCATGTCTGCCCCCTCCTCGATGTCGAGCCGGACCTCCCATAATGCTTCTAAAGCGTTGGCGGGGTCCATCTGGTAGCCGGAGCGGTCGCCGAAGGCGTACCCCGACTCCGCCGCCTCCCGGAAGGGTCCGTAGAAGGATGAGGCGTACTTGGCGGCGTAGGAGAGGATCGGGGTGTCAGCGAAGCCCTCGTCGTCCAGGGCGGCCCGGATGACCGCCACCATGTGATCCATCATCCCGCTGGGGGCTACGACGTCGACCCCGGCCCTCGCCTGAGAGACGGCGGTCTTGGCGAGGAGGGGGAGAGTCTCGTCGTTGGCCACCTCCTGGCCTCTGATGACGCCGCAGTGACCGTGGCTGGTGTACTCGCAGAGGCAGAGATCGGCGATGACGACGACCTTAGAGGTCGTCTCCTTGATCCGCTCTGCGGCCCTCTGAACGACCCCCGTGGGGTCCCAGGCGCCTGAGCCCACATCGTCTTTTTTTCCCGGAATGCCGAATAAGATGATGGCGGGAACCCCCAGCTCCTCCAGCTCCTCGACCTCTCTCGCCAGGCTCTCAATGGAGTGCCTCTCCTGGCCCGGCATCGCCTCGATCTTGATCGGCGCCTCCAGCCGCTCGTCCACGAAGAGGGGCATGACCAGATCGTCCGTCGAGACTTTCGTCTCGGCGACCATCCTTCTTATCCCCGGCTTACGAAGCCTACGCATCCTCCTCATCTTCATCCACCTCAAGCCCGAATAGCTCTTCGACAAACCTCAAACAGTCATCATCTCCCCGCTCCGCCGCCTTCCGCAAAACCTTCGTCGGCTCGGCGAAAATCTTGTTGACGATGGAGTGGCTCATGTCCATCAGGACCCTCTCCTCGATCTCCCCCAGGGTGTGGCGGGCTCCGAGCTTGTTCATTGCCCTCATGCACTCCTGGGCCTTGATCTCCTCGGCCTGGAAGTAGATCCTGCCTAAAAGCTCCTCGGCCCTCCTCCTCTTGTACTTGGCCTTGAGAAAGGCCAGCTCCTCGGCGATGATCGCCTCGGCCCGCTCCATCTCCGCCATCCTGAGCCTCATATTCTCGGCGCTGATCTCCCGGAGGGAGTCGATGTTTCGAAGCTCGACGCCGGGGATCTCGCCCACGTCCTCGGCGAGGTCCCGGGGGTTGGCGATATCGATCATCAGGAGCGTCCCCTTCGTCCTCCGCGCCACCACCTCCTCCAGGTCGTCCCGCCTCAGGATGTAGTGGGGGGCGGAGGTGGCGCTGATCACCAGGTCTGAGGTCCCGATCATCTCCTTCATCCTATCGAAGGGGACGGCCGTCCCCTCGAGGCTGGCTGCGAGGGAGAGGGCCCGACCGAAGGTCCTGTTGGTGACGAAGAGCTCCCCTATGTTCCTAGATAAAAGGGCCTTCGAGATCAAGGTCCCCGTATCCCCGGCCCCGATCACCAGAACCGACCTTCCCTCCAAGCTTCCCAGAATCTCCTCGGCGAGGTCGACGGCTGCGGAGCCGACGGATATCGACCTCTCGTTGATCCTCGTCTCGCGACGGACCCGCTTTCCGACGGAGATCGCCTTCTTGAAGGCGACGTCCAGGGTCCAGCCAGTGGTGCCGACTTCCTTCGCCATCGCGTAGAGCTCCTTCATCTGACCGAGGATCTGATCCTCGCCGATGATCATCGACTCCAATCCTGAGGCGAGGCGTAGGAGGTGCAGTAGGGACTCGTCATGATCGTGAAAATCGATGATTCGCGATGATATCCGGGCCTTCTTGGCGAACTCGAAGAGGACCTTCTCCCCCCGCGGCGAGACGACGTAGATCTCGACCCGGTTGCAGGTCTTGAGGACGGCGCACTCCTCCACCATCCCGTGGGACGATATCCATTTGAGGAGGGTCTCCAGGTCGCCATGCCAGGCCCGCTCAATATCGTCAATGCTGGCCTTCCTGTGGGTCACCAGCATCGAGGCTATCTCGCTCATCTGGAGGGAGATGTTCTCCGGCCCTCTTATAGGCCTTTTCGTAGGAATCGCCAAGGAGCCTCCAAACCTCCTCGTCGGAGATGATCTCCCAGAGGATCCTCTTCCTCTCGGCCTGGTCCGAGACCCGCCCCTTCAGAACCCCCCTCATCTCCCCCAGCAGAAGTGCCATCTCTACATACCCCCCCTCCAAGACCTCTTCAATCCTCATGCGGAGGCGCTTGGAGAGGGCGGGGCTCTCACCTAGGGTCGATATGGCGACGACTATCGGATTCCTCCGAATCACCGAGGGGACCACCACCTCCCCGACACCGTCGACCCTGTTCACCAGCACCCCCATCTTTTCAGCCTTCTCTTCCAGCTCGAGGTTCAGGTCCCTATCGCTGGTGGCGGGGATCGCGATGAAAGCGTCCCTGAGGAGATCGTCGGCGCCACGGGAAAGATCGGCCTCGACGAGATCGACGGCACCTTCCTCTGCCATCTCCTGAAGGCCGGGGGAGAAGGCGAGGCTTGCCACCGTCACCTCGGCATATTGCGAGAAGAGCCTCGCCTTCCTCTCGCCAACGATCCCGCCGCCGAAGATCACGACCTTTCGGCCCGATAAATCCAAGAGGAGGGGGAGGTGATCCATCAGATCCGAGCCCCAGTCTTCTTGAACTCCCTCTCGCTGAAGAGGACCTGGTACTCATCGATCCCCGTCTTTCGCGAGATCTCGGCAGCGACCTTCTGGCATTTGTCCCGAGAGGGGGAGTGGACAACAGAATAAAGGTTGTAGGGCCATGTAGCCGTCGAGGGGCGCTCATAACAGTGGGTCACCTCGTCGAAGGAGGCCATAATAGACCCGACCCGCTCCACATCCTCCGGCGGGACGCGCCAGACGATCATGGCGTTCGCCACAATCCCCAGGGCCCTGTGGCCTATGGTGGCAGAAAACCTCCGAATCACCTCCCCCTCCAGAAGGTGGTTCAGCCTCTCAATTACCTCCACCTCACCGATGGAAAGCTCCTCCCCAAGAACCTGGTAAGGCCTCGGTGATAGGGTTATCCCCTCCTGGGCGGCCCTGATGAGGGCGAGGTCCAGATCGTTGATCTCTTGCGGCGTCTCATCATCTCCTTCGCGAGCTATTTCCAGCCGTCGGGATCTTGGAAGGGGTACCTGTCCATCCCTTTAGACGGAAGGTTCTTGGGATCGGATCCCGGGTTTCCGACGACCTGGTGGTCGCTCCAGTAGTTACCGCCCACCACGGGCCCGGCGTCCCACTCATTATCTCCGTTGTCGACGGCGTTCTGGGGAAGCATCCGATTCCCGTTATCGATGAAGTTGTTGTGATAGACTGAGCAGCCGCTGCAGTCGATCAGGCTCGCCCCCCCGAGCCCGTTTTGGACAAAGGAGTTTCCGGCGACCTTCCCGTCCCGAGAGTAGCTCATCCTCAGGCCATAGCGGTCGTTTATGCTCAGGTTATTACCCTCGATTTTTCCGCCGACGACGGCCTGGAGGAAGATCCCGTCCCCGTTTCCGTTGGCAGTATTCCCAGAAACCGTCGCCGTCGACAGCTGATCGATAACGAGACCCGATTCATAGTTGGAGGAGATTTCATTTCTGATCACCATCACCCCGTCAGAGCCCGAAGCTCTGATACCCACACGGTTCTCGAAGGCGGTGTTCTGGTTGAGGGTGCATCTTGACGACCTTATCAACCTGACCCCCTCCCCCCGGTTTCGTATCACATCAGACCGGAGGATCGTGCAAGATGACGAGTTCAATAGCGAGATCCCCACCAGATTCTCCAAAGCCTCCAACCCCTTCAGAGCCGCGTCCTCCGAGTCCTCGATCTCAAATCCCGATTCAGAAGAGCTCCTGGCGATGCAGCCGAGGAGATCGGCCCCTCGACCTCCCTCGACCCTGAACCCGACAGTGCAGTTATCGGCACGGCTCTCCTCGATCCTGCAGTATTCGGCGTTCAACATCCGCACGCCGGCCTCGTTTCCGTACAGTGTGATATTTCGGGCCGCGCAGCTTGTCGAGTTGACGATGAGGGCTCCATCACTATTGTTGGTGAGAACGAGCCCCTCAGCGGTGACGTTCTTGCAGCCCACCAGGCCGAGAAGGCCGCAATCTTCACCCAGCTTCAGGTCCCGGCCGTCGACGAGGTAACAGACGGGCCGGCCGTCGACGACGTTGGAGGGGCCGAAATCCTGGCGGAAGGGCCCGTCGTCCCTGGTTGAAGGGTCCTCCCAGTCGACTCTGACCGCGTACTGGTTCAGATCCATCCGATTGGCGCGAAGGACGTTAAAGCCCGATCCGAGGAGGGTGAGCCCGCGCCCGTTCCCGACGATCTCGTTATCCTCAATGCCGTTTTCAGAGGAGCCGGACCTCAAGGAGAGCCCTTCGCCATTACCCCAGAAGAGGTTTCCTGATATAGCATTCTCCGTCGAAGTCTCCAGCCGGATTCCAGCGACCTCGTTCTCCTTCAGGAGGTTATTTTCGATTCGGTTTTCAGCCGAGTCCTTCAACCTGATCCCGACGGCGCAACCCCGCGCCGAGCTGTTTCGGATCTCATTTTTTGAGGAGTTGAGGAGGAGGACCCCCGCGATCTTGGATCCGAGGATCTCGTTCTCCCGGATCACGTTCTGCTCCGATCTCTCCAGGATGATCCCCGCCTCCGAAGAGGAGATATCATTTCCTCCGATCAGGTTGCGCTCGGAGTCGGACGCCTTGATCCCCGTCGCCGATGAGAAGACGGAACCCAGGATGGCGTTATCGCAGGAGTTGGCGACGGAAACACCCACTTTTCCCGAGAAGGTGCAGTTGGAGATCTCAGACTTCTGAGACCCGGAGATCTCGACTCCAAGAGCGGATCGAATCCGAGAGTCGCCGATCTGGTTGCCGGACCCCTCCAGAAAACCCGCCCCAACGGTGCAACCCTCGATGACGGAGTCGAAGATCTGGTTATCCGAAGAGGACGAGAGGACACCCGTCGAGAAGTTCCGAATGGTGCATCCCAAAATGGTGTTTCCGAAAGATTTCAGCTCGACCCCGGTCCCCCTCCCAAAGCCCCTGATATCGAAGCCAGAGATGGAAAAGCCGGACACCCCCACCACAAACCCCCCCTCGAGGATCACCTGGCCCGGGACCCCAACGATGGAGACCTGTTGACGGATGGGGATCTCCCCCTCTCTGTAATATCCGGGCCGGACCAGGATCTCATCACCGGATCCAGCAACGTTGACGGCCTTCCTTATCGTCAAAAACCCAACGCCTCCGCTCTGGTCGACGACCAGGGTCTCCGCCAGGACCTCTGTGGAGAAGACGCTGAATAGAAGGAGGAGAACCAAAAGCCAGAACTTCACCATGAAGACGCCCCCAATCCGATACGGTAGTCCCGTTGTATTGAGGAATAGATAACTCTATCCCCGCTGCAGGAGAGATGGACGACCGAAACCCCGCCACCCGTTGAGAATCGCGAACGAGAAGATACTAATTGAAGAAGATTGAATACGTGGGAGACGAGATGAAAGGCGGGCCGGCATGACCAAACCTTACCGAATCCTGATCATCGAGGACGACCCCGACGACGTCGAGCTGGTCCTCCTCGGGTTCTCCAAGCACGAAGAGTTCTTCGTGGACATCGCCACCACCGGAGAGGAGGGGCTCGAGAAGATCCCAAAGACCCGCTACGACCTAGTCTCGGTGGACTTCGCCCTGCCCGGCATAAGCGGCCTCGATGTCCTGGAGGAGATCCGGAAGGCCGACCAAGACGTCCCCGTCGTCATGGTGACGGGCCGGGGTACCGAGGAGCTTCAGGTGGTGGCCTTCGAGAAGTTCGCCACCAGCTACGTGATAAAGAGCGTCGATAGCTTGAGGAGCCTCCCCACAATCTTCGAGGCGCTGATAAACGAGGCGAGGTTTCGGTTTGAGGAGCGGAGGATGAAGAAGGATGTGGAGCGCTCCGAGACGGTCTCGCGATATATTCTGGAGAACTCGCCCATGGGAATATACGTCCTCCAGAACGGCTGCTTTAAGATGGTCAACTCCAAGTTTGGAGAGATCTTCGGCTGCGAGAAGGTGGACCTTATAGGCGAGCACTTCTGGAGCCTCGCTGATCCCGAGTCCTTCGAGTGCGTGGAGAGCACCGGGAAGGATGCCAGTTCGAAAAGGTCGATCGTCAAAGAGCTCAGGATCGTCAGGAAGGACGGGTCCAAAAGATGGGTCGAGGCGAGGATCGCGCCCCTGGACTACCAGGACGAGAGGTGGGTTCTCGGAAGCCTGGTGGACATAACCGAGAGGAAGGAGGGAGAGAAGGACCTATTGATGGGAAACATCAAGCTCACGATCCTCTACTCCCTCGCTCTCAATGCCATCGATTTTAGAGGGAGAGAAGAGGACCTCATGAAAGAGGCCCTATCTGAACTGATGGCCGGGCTGAAGGGGTTTGATGTGGGGGGCGTATTTCTCCTGGAAGAGGGAAGGCTGGTCCTTCAAGCCCTGGAAGGTCCCCTGGAGGTTCTGATGGGATTCGTCGACCAAGTGGACCCCCAGGGGCTTCTGGAGAGGGGCGAGACGAAGATGTTGGACGATGTCGATCGCCCCTTATTCTGGGTGTCTACACCCTTCTGCAACGGCGAAGAGCGCAGAGGCCTATTGGTTTTAGGAAGAGAAAAGGAGATCGGACCAGACTTTCTAGAATTCATGGATGATATCGCCTGGCATCTCGGAAAGATGATGGAGATCTTCCTCTTGCGAAGATCTCATTCCGAGAAGGTCTGAGGAAGGGCCGCCTGAGGAGAGATCTGGCAGAAAACGGGAACTATAGCCGCCTCCAGATGAGAAGGATTCTCTGAAGGGCCGTGACGTGGCTCGCCACCGTGATCAAGATCACCGCCCACCCCAGGATCGAGAGGCCCCCCAGCTCTCCTGGATATAGGGCGTTGGCGACGGTGGCGGCGAGGATCAGGATCAGGCGGTCGGCTCGCCCCATGATCCCGCCGTAGAGGCGGCCTAGCTGCAGGGCCTGGGCCTGGGTTCCCAGGTAGCTGGTGAGGAGGACCCCCATCACCGCAAAGATCCCCCAAGCTTCTGAGACGTAGCCCGCCAGGATGATCCCCACCAGAATCGCCATGTCCGCGTACCGATCGATGACATGGTCGAGAAAGTCGCCCTTTGGCTCCGCCCGCCCAGTCCTCCGGGCGAGGGCTCCGTCGACAGCGTCGAAGGCCGAGTTCAAAAGGACCATCAGGGCTGCCAGGCCCAGGAGGGTGGCATCGCCAGCCGAGAAGTAGTAGAAAGCCCCCGCAGCCAGGGCGAAGATCATGGAGAGGAGGGAGATCAGGTTGGGGGATGCTCCGGCCCCCTCCGCCAGGGCGGCCAGGGGCTCCGTCACCGCCAGGGACTTAGATCTCAGGTCGTCAAGGGTCAAATTCCATCTCTCCAGTCCAGTCGATATCTCCCGGTGGCATCTCGATCTCCCGACGCAATATCCCCACCACCAGGTCAGCCACCTTCTCCGGAGACCGCAAGGTGGTGTCGATCTCACTGACCCGGTCGCACCACTCCATCGCCTCCACCAGGATCACGTCCAGAGCCTCAGCCTCCAGGTTCTCTCGCACCTTTTTTTCGGGGTAACCCCTTCGGGCGAGCCGCTCTCTGAGGACCGATGGTCGGGTCCGCAGGACGATCGCCTCGATGGCGAGCTGGTGGCTGAAGTGCCCCTCCAGGATCACCATCTCCTCGTCCTCCTCCGGAGCCAGCTCCTCGACCCGCTTCGCCAGAAGGTCGACGTCGGCGATGAGACACCCCCTCTCAGGGTCGGTGCCAAGGCTGAGCCCCTCGTCCCTTATGAGGGCGTTGAGGTCGATCACCCTGAAGGGCAAAAGCTTTGCCGCCGTCGTCTTCCCGGTCCCCGGGGTCCCCGTCAGGGCGATCCGCATACCTCACCGTAAGCTTCGATGAACCGGTCGTTCTCCGCGGGGGTCCCCACTGTAACCCTGACGGCGTGGTCGCCCGCGCCCCGAAATGAGAAGCAGTCCCGGACGATGACTCCCCTTCGGAGCATCTTCTCCGCCACCTTCCCCGAGGGCTCCTCGGTCTCCAAATAGAGGAAGTTTCCGCCCGAGGGGCGGAACTTCGGGATCGCTCCCCTCAGCCGGGACCTCTCATCGCGGATCGCCTTCACGGACCGCCTCATGTACTCGATGTCCTCCAGGGCAACGATCCCCGCCGCCACCGACGGTGTGGTGATGCCGAAGAAGGGGGGGGCCGCCCTTCTATACTCTCTCGCGATCCAGTCGGGAGCAGCAGCGTAGCCGAGCCTCATCCCGGCAAGTCCGAAGGCCTTGGAGGTGGTCCTGCCCACCACCAGGTTCTCGTACTCCGATGCCAGCGGCAGAAAGTTCTGGTCGCTGAACTCGGCATAGGCCTCGTCGAGGAAGACGACGCCGTCGGTCGTCTCGACGATCGATCGGAGGGTTTTTTCCGGGATCATATCTCCAGTGGGGTTGTTCGGCGAGCAAATGAAGACGATCTTTATCCCATCGGGGACCTCCGTCGGCACATCAAAGCCCGCCCCCCAGGAGAGGAAGACCGGCTCGGCTCCAGCCGTCACCGTCAGGATCTCGTAGTAGCTGAAGGTCGGAGGATAGATCAAGACTCTATCGCCGGGGTCGAGGAAGAGACGGGTTATGGTGTCCATCACCCCGTCCATCCCTGCCCCGATGAGGACGTTTTCGGGCAAGGTCCAGGCGTAATCCGCCAGGGCGTCGATGAGCCCCTCGGTCTCGGGGTACCTCTCGGGCCTGACGGAAGCGATCGCCTCGAAGACCCTCGGGCTTGGGCCGTAGGGGTTCTCGTTGGACCCGAGCTTCACGATCGCCTCCGGCGGTATGCCATACTTCGTCGCTATCTCCTGAATTCCCCGGCCCGCAACGTAAGGCTTCAGTCGCCCCAGGCAGGGCCTAAGGTTCTTCGAGTATCTCGCCAAGCACCGTCACCACGCGGTCGATCTCCTCTTTACCCACCACCAGGGGCGGGACCATCCTGAGGACGTGCTCGCTCGTGGCGTTTAGGAGGACGCCCCTCTCCCGGGCCTGGTTCACGACCTCGGGGCAGTTCGCCGCAAGCTCCACGCCCACCATCAGCCCCAGGCCTCTCACCTCGAGGGCGTCGATCTCATCATTGAGCCTCGAACGGAGGTACGCCCCCATCTCCGCGGACCTCCCCACCAGCCTTTCCGTCTTGATGACCCCGATGGAGGCGAGGGCCGCCGCCGAGACCAACGGGCCGCCGCCGAAGGTGGAGGCGTGGTCGCCCCTCTGGAAGACGTCGGTGACGGACTCCGCCGCCAGCATGGCGCCCATGGGTAGGCCTCCGGCGATCCCCTTGGCGAGGGTCATGACGTCTGGAAGAACGCCGCTGTGCTCCTTTCCAAACCACTTTCCCGTCCGGCCGAAGCCGGTCTGGACCTCGTCGAGGATGAGGAGAGCTCCGCAGTCGTCGCAGATCTCTCGGGCCGCCCTCAGGTAGTCGGGCTTGGGGACGTTGACGCCGCCCTCGCCCTGGACCGGCTCCAGGATGACCGCCGAGGTCTCTTTCGAGACCGCCGCAGCCAGGGCCTCGGGGTCGTCGTAAGGGACGAACTTCGCCTCGGCGAGGGGCCTAAAGGGCTCTCGATAGACAGCCTTGTAGGTCGCCCCCAAAGACCCCAGGGTCCTGCCGTGGAAGGAGTGGACGGCGGCGACGATCTCCGACCTGCCCGTCGCCCTTCGAGCGAGCTTCAGGGCCGCCTCGACGCTCTCGGCTCCGGAGTTGCAGAAGAAAGCCCTGTCCATCCCCGTCAGGGTCTTCAGCTCCTCGGCGAGGAAGACCTGGTTTTCGGTGTAGTAGAGGTTTGAGGTGTGGATCAGCTCTTTCGCCTGTCTGGTGATCGCCTCGACGACCGAAGGGTGGCAGTGGCCGACGGTGTTGACGGCGACGCCGGCGACGAAGTCCAGGTACTCCCTTCCTTCGGCATCCCAGACCTTCGCTCCCGCACCCTTCACCAGGAGGATCGGCTGGCGGGTGTAGGTCTGAATCACCGACTCCCGCTCCAGCTCCACGATCCGGGCGGTCCTCTCGGCGACCGATAGATCAAGTTTCGGCGTCTCTGTCATCTTATCCGCCCCCTTTTCGGTCTTCGTCTCAGTCTTGGTCTCCGACTTCATCTTCATCTTCGTCTTCATATTCATCTTTTCGTCGCTCTCTTTTCTGGTCATAGAACGCTCCGCGCAAACCGAAGGCTCGCCTGGATCTGGCGGCCCACGTCCCCGCTGACGATCTCCATGTGGCCGGGGTAGAGGACCTCCACATCGAGTTTCGTCAACCTCTCGATGGAGCTTATCAGGTCCGCATCGCACCCGGCGAAGAGATCTGTCCTCCCGATGTTCCCCTGGGGGAAGACGGTGTCCCCCGAGAAGAGGACTTTGGCCTTTGGCTCGTAGAGGCAGATCCCTCCCGGCGAGTGGCCCGGAGTGTGGAGGACCTCAAGCTTCCATTCACCAAGGTCGATGACGTCGCCCTCCTTGAGGGTCTCGTCGGCCTCGATCTCCGGGGCCGAGAGGCCGAAGAGGTAGGCGACCGTGGCCATGTCGTCACCGAGAGAGCCCGACTCCTCCTCGTGGATCAGAACCCTCGCCCCCGTCACCTCCTTGAGGCGGGGCACCCCGCCGGAGTGATCGTGATGGCAGTGGGTGAGGACGATCATCTCGATCTCCGTTGGGTCGATATATTTTTGGATATTTCGGAGCGTCGGCTCCGGGTCCATCCCCGCGTCGATGAGGACCGGGACCTCGTCGAGGATCAGGTAGACGTTGCCGTCGAAGGGCGAGCCTGAGACCTTGTGCACTTCCACCATTCCAACACCAACTCTCCCGGATGGGCTCCACCGATATATCTGTTTGGCAGCGGGTTTGAGGAGAATCAGGGGTTGCTAGATGGCATGCCAGTACCGCCAGAAACGCCCGAGGTCGCCGAAGGCGGAGAGGCGGAGGTGGAGCTGCTGTGCCGGAGGCGGAGGTGGCGTATCTCACGGTCAAGGGGCCCTACGCCAACCTCGAAGACGCCTACAGCCAGCTCTACGGGCTGGGCCTTCCAGCATGGGCGCACGCCTGCGGACGCCGCCCGGCAGGTCTACGTCCGGTGGAGCGAGGAGAGGCGAAAGCCTTCAACAGCTTCGAAGAACGCCGACATAATAAATAGTTATGAATACCTGAACAGCACAGTGAATTTCATGAGCGATCAGATGCAGGCCGTGCAGGACGCGATATTGGATGTCTTGCGAAAAAACGGGGTTAAGCGAGCGGCCTTCTTCGGGTCCATCGTCCGGGGCGAGATGAATGAGGAGAGCGACATCGACATCCTCATCGAGTTCGAGGGAAGAAAGAGCCTTCTGGACCTATCTCATCTCAAAAATGAGCTGGAAGATACTGTAAATCGGCGGGTGGACCTCCTGACATACAGATCTCTCCACCCCCGCCTCAGAGATAGAATCCTGGCTGAGCAGGTCCCGATATTATGAAAAAAGATCCGGAGGTTTTTCTGGATCACATCCTTGAATGCATCGATCTCATCGAGGACTACTCCGAGGGGGTGACCGAATCCGAGTTCATGAGATCATCATCCCTGCAGGACATGATCGCCCGACGAATCGAGATCATTGGTGAGGCGGTAAAGAACCTCCCCGAAGACCTCAAACGGGAGCATCCGGAGATCCCCTGGAGAGATATCGCTGGACTGAGAGACATAGTCGTCCACCAGTATTTCGGGCTCGATCTGGAGCTGATCTGGGACGTGGTCGAGAAGGACATCCCGCAGCTGAAACCAAAGATATCGAGGATACAGGATGAGTTGAGGGGCCTGTAGATGGCCGTTGTTTCCTTTATGAGCGTTGTCGAATATTGAACATCACGACATTGTGTATATAAAAAGCTCCATATATATTGTCTAAATATCGGCTTCGACTCCACTGAGACATATTTTTAAGGCATTAGGTCGAATCCGTGCTATCATTTAGAGAGGTGTCGATATGCCCACATACGATATCGAAATCAAGAAGGTTCCCGCCCTGTGGGTAGGCTAGCCTCTGGGGGAAGGGCCTTCCCTTTGCCGTCACCGTCCCCAAGGCCTACGAGGAGCTGGCGGCTTGGATGGCCGAAAAGAAGATCCCCTTCCCCTCGGAATCGCCGTTGGGCCTCGCCCTCTACTACGACGACCCCGGCGCCGTCCCTCCAGAGGAGATGAAATTCAAGGTGGCGATCCCCGTCCCCACGGAGACAAAACCCATCAAAGAAGGCAACGCGGCGGTGGAGGAGCTTCCGGCGGCCGAGGTGGCGTATCTCACGGTCCGGGGGCCATACACCAACCTCGAGGACGCCTACAGCCAGCTCTTCGGCTGGGTCTTCTCGAACGGCTTTCAGCCGACGGACGCCGCCCGGGAGGTCTACGTCCAGTGGGGCGAATCGATGCCACAGGAGGAGTGGGTGACGGAGATACAGGTGCCGGTCGGGAGGTAGAGAATTGGGGGGAGGGTAGTGCTGGGGCGACGATCTGATCGTCTCCCTCTTTACGAGCTATCTCCGCCACCTCGGCACCACCCGCCCCGTCCTCTCCGCATACCGCCAATGCTCCTCGCCAAATTTTTCGAGCATCATCTCCTCCTCCCGCGGGTTCCGGGCGACGTAAAGGGGTAGGGACGCCACCAGAAAGGCGGGACCTGCGATCCAGTTTAGGTGAAGGAGGAGCTGAACGACCGCCCAGAGGGTGGGGCGGCAAGGGAGCGGGACCGAGTAGCCGAAAGGCTGGAGGCGTTTTAGGTTTACAAAGGCGCCAGGGCATCGAAGTCGGGCGCTAGTGAAGTTAATCTGATTTAAAACATAATAAATTGAATCAAACCAAACATTTAATATCTATTAATTTCGGATCTTGGGTTGTATAGGACCGTCCAATCTGGACTGATGAGATAAAAAACCAAGATGGAATGAAACCATCATGAACGAGATTAGCACAGAAGACGGGAATAGTTGTGATGAGGGGGATAAAACTCCGAACAATATTAGCGCAACTAATCGTCTTGAGTCAAATGTTCGAAGCTACTGCCGCAACTTCCCGGTGGTCTTCACTAAGGCCAGGGGTTCGACCCTGGAAGACGAGGAAGGACGCGAGTATATCGATTTTCTCGCAGGAGCCGGGGCCCTCAACTACGGCCACAACGACCCGGTTCTGAAAGAGAAGCTCCTCGAGTACATCGAGAGAGATCAGATCGTCCACGGACTTGACATGGTCACCGGGGCGAAACAGGCCTTCATGAAGGAATTCGAATCCATGATCCTAAAGCCTCGAAAGATGAGATACAAGATGCAGTTTACGGGGCCAACAGGGACGAACGCCGTTGAGGCGGCGATGAAGATCGCCCGAAATTACACAGGAAGGCAGACGATCGTCTCCTTCACCAACGGGTTCCATGGCGTCACCCTCGGATCGGTGGCAGCCACTGGCAACAACCACTTCCGGGACGGCTGCGGCATACAGCCTCAAGGTACGGTCTTCATGCCCTACGACGGCTACATGGGCGAAGGGGTCGACACCACCGAGTACCTGGACAAGATGCTTACCGACGGGAGCAGCGGCCTAGATCACCCCGCAGCCGTGATCGTGGAGACGATCCAGGGCGAGGGCGAGGTGGACCGGAGAGAGATGGATGGTCGGAGCAAAGCGTTATAGACGCTGAGCCTGTGGAGGGAGAACGGGAGTTCCGATGACCGATAGCGAAGTCCCCTACAGCCCCGGCCAGCGCGCCCAGTGGTCTTCTGAAACTGCCTTCGTTTTCTCCATGACCGCCGCTACCGTAGGCCTTGGCAACCTCTGGCGGTTCCCCTATATGGTGGGGGAGAACGGCGGCGGAGCCTTCATCGTCGCCTACCTCATCGCCTTGGTCCTGGTGGCCCTCCCCACCATGATGATGGAAGTGGGGATCGGCCGCCTCGTCCAGGGCAGCGTCGTCGGCACCTTCAGGACTGTTAAACGCTTCGGCAACCTTTACGGCTGGTTCGTGGTGATGTTAACGATCGCGATAACCAGCTACTACCTGGTGATCACCGGCTGGACCATGGGCTATGCCGTTTCGGCCTTCTGCATGGCTGTGCAGCCCTTTGACGACTTCACTGGAGGTTACAACTCCCTCTGGTATTTCTTCGCCGTCACAGTCCTGGCCACCGCGGTCCTGATACGCGGGGTCAGCGCCATCGAGAAGCTCTCCAAGATATTGATGCCGGTTTTGGTGCTGATGATCATCGGCATCGTCATCTCTGCCGCCCGGATGGACGGCTGGGAAGAGGCCAGAAGCTTCATGTTCGTCGCTGACTACAGCCACCTTAAAAGCCCCACCATCTGGCTCTTCGCCTTCGGTCAAGCTTTCTATACCCTGGCCATCGGTCAGGGTTATCTCATCACCTACGGAAGTTACATCCCCCAACAGACAAACATCCCCCGGGCCTGCCTCATCGTGACCGGCACAGAAACCTCCATCGCCCTCCTGGCGGGATTTATGATCTTCCCCTTCGTCTTCACCTACGGCTTCGACCCCGGCGCCGGCAGCCAGCTCGCCTTCGATACCCTTCCCCAGGTCTTTGATGAGATGGAGCATGGAGCCTGGCTGGCCATGGGCTTCTTCTCCCTCTTCTTCGCCGCCGCCTTCAGCTCCTGCCTCGCTGGGCTGAAGGTCATCATCGCTGCCTTCTCCGAAGAGTTCCGCGTGGGCGACTCTCATGCTGTCCTGTCAGTGGGATGCCTGATGATCCTCCTGGGGGTGCCGTCGGCCCTCAGCTTCAGCCCGCTGGAGCTGAGCGTTATGGGCATGCCCTTTCTGGACTTCATGGATCAGTTCGGTGGCACCAATATGGTGGTGACCTCGGGCATCATCGGGACCGGTCTAGTATGCTGGTTCGTCCCCCGGCCTAGGATCGCCCAGGCCCTGGGGGCGAGGAGCCGCTGGTGGGATTTCAAAATTTACGTCATAGGACGCAGCCTACCTTTCCTGGCCGCGGCCTTCATCCTATGGAATATTTTATGAAGGATTCATACCCCAAAGTCGCCGGGATGAGATAGGGAGAAGGTCGGCTAGGGAGCCTCCAGCACCCATTTCCATGCATCTTCCAGCCACTCTTCCCGGAAGAAACGAGCATTCATCCCCGTCAGGCCGGCGAAGGCCTCGAACATCCAGGTGAGGACCTCGTCCCACGAATCGTCGCTCACAAAGGCCATCTTGTCGAGTTGGCGGAGCATCGGCCAGTTATTCAGGTCCTCCCATGCGCCGCCAGCGGTCCAGCCTCCGAAATTCTTGACCTGCATCAGGACGCGGAGGTCTCAATGCTGATCCATCGCTATTAGAGCGTCGGGACGAGGACCTGGGTATGGTCTTCTTCGGTGAGCTTCCCTTCCAGGAGGAATCCTGGGACGTCATCCTCACCAACGTTCACTATGGCTACGATGGACTGATTTTGAGCGGCAATAAAAGATGTGAATCTCTCTCTGGTATTGACGACGGGATCAGCGAGCCGTAATGGACGGAGATCCTCCCACCTGAACTTGGGGGTTTTTTGTCTTTCGCTATCGATCTCAAGATCATGGCAGCGACCCCGAGTCCTCGATCAGCAGAACTTCGCGAGGGTTGTCTGCCCCGCCCCCCGCGCCAGCTCCGAGTGGGACCGCAAGTCCCGCGCGGGCGTCCGGAGGCGCGTCGCCATATCCGCCAGCGCCGCGTCCAGCGTCTCGAACTTTTTCGGAGGATTTCTCAGGGCCTCCCTCGCCGCCTCCCGGACGACCCAGACCCCCAGGGGCGCCCAGTACTCCTCGGTGATCTCCCGGACGATGAGGGTCGAGGCCTGCCTCCTCATATCGGCCAGGCGCTCCAGAAGTGCGAGGCGGGCGGCATAGTACCCGCCGGCGAGGCTGCTGTACCCCTTCTTCGGGCCGGGGCCCTCCCGATCAGCGCCGATCCAGGGCTCATCTCCCGACCAGACGGACCTCGGAAGCCAGATCTCGATCAGCTCATAGGTGAACGAGCCAGGGGAGAGGAGGACCTCGAAGTGGTTTCCGAGCCTCTCTCCGGAGAAGAGGAGGTACTCGTTTACCGGTGGCAGGTCCTGGATCGCTGCGATCAGATGCTTCCCCGCAATGTCATCGGAGGCGGTGATCGACCACCTCGTGGGAACTAGCTTTCTTTTTTTGCCGAGGAGCCCCAGGGAGAGAAGCCTCGATATCCCGTCCACCTCGACGCCTGAGATGTAAAGCTCCCCGACAGCTTTGGCGGCCAAGAGGTCTGAGTCCTCGACGACCGCGTCGACCTTTCGGGGAATAGACGGATTCGATGTGATCTCCATCTCCTCGATGGAGCCCGACGGCCCCGAGGGCATCATGAACCCGTCGAACCTCAGGCGGCCCCGAGGGGGCTTGGCGAAGGTCACCTCAGTTCCCACTGGGGTCGAGGACATGGCGATCTCCTGGGCCATCTCCAGGAGCCTTCCGGGGTTTCTGGCGTCTTGGACGGCCACCTTCGATCCAGACCTCACCATCGACGACCGGAGGGCTACGATCTCCCCGACCTCCATCCTGGCCAGATCGACGGGCCGGGAGAAGAGGAGGGAATCGAGATCGGGGCGAGAGCCCAAGCCAAGGACCCCGTTCTCGTCCGCTGGGACCAGAGGGCCGGCGGAGACCTGGGGGTAGCCGAACCTCCCCACGAAGACCTCAGGGGGCGACTGCCCCTCGATCACCGTCCCCAGCTTCGGAAGCTGCGCAGCTATCCGGAAGCTTTTCAATATCGGACAGACAGGCCTTCCACAGAGACCCCTCCCCTTGCACCGAACGCACCGAGTCATCTCTTCAATCGAAAACGGCTTTTATAGGATATAGCCCTATCATCGAAGCATGATGGAGATCAAGGGCGACCTCGTCCCGGCGGTCGTCCAGGATGCCAAGACCGGCGAGGTCCTGATGCTCGCCTACATGAACCGCGAGGCTCTGGCGAAGACCCTAGAGACGGGGAAGGCCCACTACTGGAGCAGGTCGAGAGGAAAGCTCTGGCTGAAGGGCGAGTCCTCGGGCCACTTCCAGGAGGTAGTGGAGGCGAGGATCGACTGCGACCAGGACGCCATCCTCCTGAAGGTCCGCCAGGAGGGAGGAGCCTGCCATATGGGCTACCGGTCATGCTTCTACCGGGACCTGGAGGGGAAGGTGATGGGAGAGAAGGTCTTCAACCCCGATGAGGTCTATCGGTGAACTGCGCTGTGAGTGAAAAGGACGAAGCTGGACGCTACACCCTCGCCAAAAGCCCCATCTTCAGGGTCGAGGCGTCCGTCGAGGAAGGCAGGGTGAGGTTGAAGGCCGCGGGGCCCCTGGCCCGCCTCCCCTTTGTGAAGTCGGCCCTCGGGGTAGCCGACAGCCAGATCCCGGTGATGGCTGGGGAGAGGCTAATCCTTTCGACCTGGTTTCCCCCCATCCCCAGCAGGGCCTTCGACCGCCTCGTCAAAAGCTACGTCAAGTCTTCCTTTGGGATCCGGACCCCAAACCAAGTCACCATATCGATCACCGAGGAGTGCCCCAACCGCTGCCTCCACTGCGCCCTGCCAGATTCAGGTCGCCACCACCGGCTTGAGCCCGATGAGGTCGAGGAGGTCGTCGGCCAGGTCCTGGACCTGGGGACGACCCTCATCATCTTCGACGGCGGGGAGCCGACTACCTACCGAGAGCTCCCCGATATCGTCCGAGCCGTCGACGACCGGGCTATTTCTACCATGTTCACCTCCGGAGCAGGGTTCACCGAGAGGCTCGCCCATGACCTGAAGGATACGGGCCTCTTTGCCGTCAACGTCAGCCTCGACAGCACCAGAGAGGAAGAACACGACCGGATGAGGGGGAGGAGCGGAGCCTACCGGGACGCCATGAAGGCGGTGAGATATGCCATCGACGCCGGCCTTCTCGTCGATCTATACGCCGTGATGAGGAAAGATAACGTCTCCGAGATCGAAGAGTTTCATCGACTGGCGAGAGATGTCGGCGCCAGCGAGTTGACTCTCTTCGAGGTGGTGCCAGTGGGAAGATGGGCCGACGAAAGGGGGTCGGTTCTCTCGGAGGAGGATCATGCCGCCCTCGACGAGTTCGTTTCTGGGGCGCCTCCTCCCCGAGTCTTCTCTGTGCCCGCTGCCTTCCGAGAGTTCGGCTGCTTTGCGGGGAGAAACTGGATGCACATCACCCCAGAGGGGGACGTCTACCCCTGCGCCTGCCTTCCTCGGGCAATCGGAAACGTACATAGGGAGCCCGTCAAGAAAATTTGGCATAAAATGGCCAAATTGCCCTTTACCAGCAGCAAAATCTGCCCGGCACGCGGATTCAATTGAACATCAACATGTATATATAGCAGATAATCGTGAGGATCAGCCGATCAGGATGGAACTTACACAGATACAGAGAGAGATACTAACTGCGCTTATAAACTTACAACGCCGAGAGGGAAGAGCAGTAAAGGGCGAGGAGATCGCCTCGATCATCGACCGAAATCCTGGCACTATTAGAAATCAGATGCAGTCTCTGAAGGCTCTGCACCTGGTGGAGGGAGTTCCGGGGCCAAAGGGCGGCTATCGGGCCATCGCCGCCGCTTATGAGGCGATAAACCTGGACGGAAATGACGATGTGGTAGACGTTCCAGTGATCAGGAACGGATCGCCCGTCGACGGGGCCACCGCCAACGAGATCACATTCTACACAGTAATGCGGCCCAACCAGTGCAGCGGAATAGTCCAGATAATAGGAAACATCAGAGAGTTCAACGTCGACGACGAAATAGAGATAGGGCCGACCCCCGTCAACAAGACCCACATCAAAGGCGTGGTGACGGGAAGGGACGACACCACCAACCGGCTTTTATTCGACATAAAAGAGATGGCCTCGATACCGAAGATCCCCGTTAAAAACCTAGCCCGACCTATCATCACCTTAGATCCCGAGATCTCGCTCCTGGAGGCGTGCAAGAAGCTGAACGCGTCGAAGGTCCGAGGGGCCCTCGTCGGAAAGAACGGCGACCCGAGGGGGCTCATCAGCCTGGAGGACGTGATCAGAGGCATGGCCGAGGGGAAGGAGAGCCGGCCAGTGGAGGAGTCGATGGAAAGGGAGTTTCCCACCGTCGATGCCGATGAGCCGCTTCACGTCGCCATAAGCAAGCTCGGAAAGACGGGAGGGTGCCAAGTCGTCGTCGTCGATTCCGATGTCCCCAGCGGCATGCTGGATGCCACCGACCTGATCCGCTGCATGATCAGGTTTTAAGAGAAATCGGGGGCAAAAGCCCCACTTCAGGATATCTCAGTCCCAGAGTGACTGCCCTCGGCCGCCCTCTTCAGGTTTTCAACGTCGCCGCCGTACACCACCGCCGTGGGGATGGAGCTTCGCTCGACGATCTTCGCCGCCAGGGGGTCCACCGGCGACCGCGACCCCGCCTTCATCTCCGTCTCCATGGAGAGGCGAACGAGGTCCTGGTGGGTCATGGTGTCGAACTTCTTCGCCTTCGGGTCGATCCCAGGGTCGGCGGAGTAGACGCCGTCGACGGAGGTGGCGACGATCAGCTTGTCGGCATGGACGTACTCCGCGAGGAGGGCGGCCACGGCGTCGGTGGTCTGGCCCGGCTGCATTCCACCCAAGACCACGATCTTTCCTCCCGCGGAGGCCGCAAGAGCCCTCGCGTAGGTCTCAGGCGGCTCGGGGGCGGCGGCCTTGCCCAGGGCCGCGATGAGAAGCATGGCGTTCAGCTTCGTCGCCCCGATCCCCAAAAGGTCGCAGAAGGCCTCTCCTGCCTCAAGGGCCCGGGCCTTGCCGATGTACTCCCGGGCGATCTTGCCCCCGCCCACCACCACGTAGACTTGGTGATATTCTGCCAGGTCCACCAAGGATCTTGCGAAGTTCTTCAGCTCATCGGCCGACCTCTCGTAGAGAATCGACCCCCCCAGAGAGTATACCAGTATCATGCAAAGCTCCTGCAGCGATGACGCCGTTAAAAAGAGAGGGGTTTGGTATTATTCAAATTTTGTCCAGAGCCTCGGCGATCTTCCCGAAGATCTCTTTGATATCGCCCACTCCGAGAACAGTGACCACGATCCCCTTCTTGTCGTAGTAGTCGATGAGGGGCTGGGTCTGGGCGTGATAGGCCTGGAGCCTCTCCTTGACCGTCTCCTCGGTGTCGTCCGCCCTCTGGTAGAGCTCGCCTCCGCAGGCGTCGCACTTGCCGGCAACCTTTGGCGGGTTGAACTGAACGTGATAGGTGGCGCCGCACTTGCACATCCTCCGGCCTGTGACCCTCTTGACGAGCTCAGCATCGGGAACGTCGATGTTCAGGACCACATCGATCTTCTGGCCAAGATTGGGCAGAATCTTGTCCATGGCCTCGGCCTGGGGCATGGTCCGGGGATAGCCGTCCAGCATCCAGCCGCCCTTGACGTCGTCTTTGGCCAGGCGGTCTTTGATGATGTCGATGAGGAGGCTGTCGGGAACCAGCTTGCCCGCCTCCATATACTTTTTAGCCTCCACACCCAGAGGGGTGTTATTTCTGACGTTCTCTCTCAGAATATCTCCAGTGGAGATGTGAACTACGCCGTACTTCTCCGCGATCATCTTGGCCTGGGTGCCCTTTCCGGATCCTGGTGGACCGAGTAGTACTATATTCATAATATCCCTCCTATCTCCTCTCGATAAAAAGCAACATCACGACGACAACAGCCCTCCTGGCCGAGGGCAGAAATCGCAGTTTTCATCGAAAGCTGAGAATATCTATCCCCGAAGTCGGATGGCGTGGTCAGCTGCAGTTGCTTCGCTCTCTGGTGAGTTGACTCTCTCCTACGTTAAAAAACCTTTCTGCACGAAGTCGATCAGATTTCAGATTCCAAAATCAGAGGAGGCCGACGACGTACATCGCCGCCCCCGAAAGAACGGGGATCGAGAGGTTGTCGTCGACGACCTTTTTGCGAAAGGATAGAGGGACGGCGTCGGCAAAGGTGGCCGCCGCCGCGCCGACTAGATAGACAAAAGGTGAGAGGAAAACAGGTACGGGAAAAAAGGTCACCTCGACGAGGTGGGCGGCATAGCCCGCGAGGAAGCAGACCGCGAAGGTTCCCGCCACCACCAGGAGGGGCTTTCTCCTCCAGCTCTGCCCCTCCATGATCCGGGTCCGGACCGCCGACCCCCGGACGACCGAGCCGATGATCCCGCTCGCCGCATCGCCGAGGGATAGCATCAGCATGGCGGCGATGGCTATGGCCGGGGGAAAGAGAAGAACCGTCAGCAGGGCCCCAAAGATGTAGTAGATGTAGCCCGCCACCCTTCCCGCCTCGCTGTCCCTGACCGCAGGAAGCTCGATCTTTCCAGCCAGCCGCCTTCGCTCCAGAAATAACGCCGCCAGAAGGGCGAGGGCGATGAGCGCCATGGTAGCGTTTCTTCCGAAGAAGAGGATGGCCGCCGGGACCGAGAGGCCTGAGAGGTGGATCGCCTTCCTCTTTGTCTCCGCCGCCAGAGAGGAGCGTAACGATTTCATCGCTCAGACCTCTCGATCCGTCTTTTTGAAGAGCCGATAAGAAGCGGTTCAGCTCGCCAGGGGCGATCCCGCCTCTGAGAACGCCATCTCTCCGGCTAGCAGGGCCTGGACCCTCTCCGAGACCTCAGACCTCGGGATCCTGATCTGGGACATGGAGTCCCGGTCCCTGATGGTGACCGTCCCCTCCTCCAGGGTCTCGTAGTCGACGGTGACGGAGTACGGGGTCCCAACCTCGTCGTTTCGGCGATACCGCCGCCCGATGGACCCCGAGGAGTCGTATTCGACCTTCATGTCCAGGGAGCGGAGCTCCCGGGCGATCTCCTCGGCGGGTCCGACGAGCTCGTCCCTATCCATCAGGGGGAGGACGGCCACCTGGATCGGAACCACCCTGTTTTGAAGGGCCAAAACCGCCCTCGTCTCCCCCTCCACCATCTCCTCCCGATAGGAGTGCTCCAGGACCGAGTAGAGGACCCGGTCTATCCCGAAGGAGGGCTCGATGATGTGGGGGACGACCTCCTCGCCCCTGATCTCCTCCTCCACCACCTCGAAGGAGACGAGGGCGGGGTCTATCTCCTCTTTCTCGCCCTCGACGATGACGACGATGGGATCTCTCTTCAGCTCCTCTACGGGGAGAGCGGAGAGGGCGTCGGCGACGGCTTTCGCCTTGTTCCGGAATAGGGGGCCGAGCTTCTTCATCTCGGGTTTGACGATGAGCCTCTCCTCCTTTATCGGCTCGTCGAAGGGGAGGTAGACGGTGAGGTTCGCCCCGCTCTGGGCCATGTGGGACCTGAGGTCGTAGTTCGTCCTGTCGGCGACCCCCACTATCTCGATCCAGCCGAACCGATCCAGAAGCGCCTCGGCGTCCCAGCAGTCGGCGGCGTAGTGGGCCATCTCGTCATCCTTGTGCTGCCGGAACCTGAGCCTCTCTCTCGATAAGCCTGCCTCAATCAAAAACTGGTACGTCCGGGCGACGTAGTAGGCGAGGGTTTCGTGGGCTATGATCCCCCGAGCCACCGCATCGCCGACGGTCATCTCCACCGTCTCTCCCCTCTCCTGCCCCTCCTTGGAGTAGAGGGTCATGACGAGGTCCGCCACCTCGCCGAACCTTGGGTGGCCCTTGTCCTTTGGATTGATGAAGATCTCAGCCTCGGCCTGGGTGAACTCCCGGAGCCTTATCACCCCCTGGCGAGGGGAGATCTCGTTTCGGTAGGACTTTCCGATCTGGACGGCCCCGAAGGGGAGGCGGTCGCGGTAGTGGCGGAGGAGCCTAGGAAAGTTCACGAACATCCCCTGGGCCGTCTCGGGCCGCAGGTAGCCGGGCTGCTTTCCCCCCGGGCCGATGAAAGTCTTGAACATCAGGTTGAACTCGTAGATCTCGGAGAGATCGCCGCCGCACTCGGGGCAGAAGACGTCGTTCTCCTTGATGACGCGATATATCTCATCGTTCGCGAGGGCGTCGGGGACCTCGACGATGTGCTTTATGAGGTGGTCTGCCCGATAGATTTCGCCGCACTCTTTGCACTCTGTGAGGGGATCGGAGAAGCCCGAGAGGTGGCCGGAGGCCTTGAAGATCTCCTCCACACCGATGGTGGGGCACTCGATCTCAGAGAATCCCTCCCTGATCACGAAGAATCCCCTCCAGAGGTCTTCGATCCCTCTCTTCAGCGGGGCTCCCAGGGGCCCATAATCGTAAAAGCCCGCAGCTCCGCCGTAGAGCTCGAAGGCGGGCCAGATGAAGCCGCGCCTGCGCGCGAGCTCGATCACCTTCTCGTACATGTCCATAAGCCAGTCCTCGCCTCACCTAGACCGCGAGAGATCATTTAACCTTTGTCGTTTGGAGCGGAGAGGGGTTGATCGGGAGACGACCCGGATTTTTGGAGGTCGATTTCGATGTCTGGGCACCACACCTATCCGACAGAGTTTTTAAGGAGGTGAGCGTATCGGCAGTTGGTGAGTGATAACTCATGAAAGAGATTGTAAAGTTCGGGTTAGTGATGGGCGTGTTGCTCTGCGGCGCCATCGGCGCGGCCAGCGCTCAAGAGGAGTTCACCGAGGATTACAAGAAT
Organism: Methanothrix harundinacea; assembly: GCA_001509375.1. Lineage (GTDB taxonomy): Archaea > Halobacteriota > Methanosarcinia > Methanotrichales > Methanotrichaceae > Methanocrinis > Methanocrinis harundinacea_D. The sequence continues at coordinate 23,869 of LGFT01000012.1, forward strand.
GGCTTTTACGATGCTGCGATGATCGTAGGGCAGGCTACCTTCACGCAAGGAAATCTGGTAGATCTGTATTATGGCTTGGGCGGCGAATCTGCCGTAGCGACTGCTGACAACGAGGAGATAGTCGAGTTCTACAACAACCAGACCGCCCAATTCAACGAACAGCTAGTCCCCTACGTAAACGGTATCATCGACCAGATCTTTGGTCCTGACGACGACAGAACCGAAGACATGTATCTTGGGGAGCTGCCCCTCATATCCTGATTTGGATACGATCGAGGGAGAGGAGCTGCAAGCCGCTCCCCGATCTCTTCCCATTATTTCTTCATTATTTCTCACTATACTTTTCCCATCTGCCCCGACCACTAAGAACTTTCGAACACCGGCCATCAAATAAGAGATAAGAAATGGCCGATTTCGGCGTCCCCGGAAATCTCTTTCCGGTGAGACCTTACACCCTTCGCCCCACGATCCCGTCGAAACCTATTTAGATCACCTCTCTACTTGTGGTGGCGATACTATGATCGGCGTCTTAGGGTTGGAGGACGGCACCAAGGTCGAAGGGGTGGGCTTCGGAGCCCCTGGCGTCGTCTCTGGCGAACTGGTTTTCGTGACGGTCATGTCCGGCTACGAGGAGGCCCTGACCGATCCCTCCTACGCAGGACAGCTTCTGATGTTCACCTATCCCCTCATGGGAAACTACGGAGTGAGCGGTGACAACTTTCAGTCCAGCCACATCAGGGCCACAGCCATGGTCTGTAAAGAGATCTGGGATAGACCCCTCCACCACAGATCCAAGAGGACCATCTCGACGTTCCTGAAGGATGAGGGGGTGCCGGGCATTTCTGCCCTCGATACGAGGATGCTCACCATAAAGATACGAAACCAAGGGGCTATGAAGGCAGCCCTCGCCGTCGGCGAGAGGGCGGATGTCGAGGGGCTGGACGTGGTCGGGCTCGCGAGGGATCAGCCGAACATCTCCAGCCTCGACCTGATAAGCACCGTCTCCTGCAAGCGCCCCTATCGGATCCCCGGAGACGGCCCTAGGGTGGTAATGATCGACCTGGGGATCAAGAGGAGCATCCTCGACTCCATGGCATGTCAAGGGTTTGAGATCGTGGTGGTCCCGTCGGACGCGAGGATATCGGAGATCGAGAGGTACGAGCCCGACGCCGTATTCATATCCAACGGACCGGGCGACCCCGAGCAGGCGACGAGGGCCATCGAGGCCGTCAAGCACTTTTCGGGAGAAAAGCCAATATTTGGGATATGCCTGGGCCTGCAGGTGATCTGCCTGGCTTTGGGGGCCGAGACCTACAAGCTCAAGTTCGGCCACCACGGAGGAAACCAGCCGGTGAAAGATCTGGCGTCTGGGATCGTCCGCATCACCTCCCAAAACCACAACTTCGCCCTCCGCCCGGAGTCGGCGGAGGGAACGGGGCTCACGATAACCCAGGTCAACGCCAACGACGGGACTGTGGAGGGGATCAAGAGCCACTACCTGGGGATCGAGGCGGTCCAGTACCATCCTGAGGCCCGGCCCGGCCCCCTCTGCACCAAGGAGAGGTTCTTTTCTTCCGTCGCCAAAAAGATAGAGACGAGGGGTAGGTGACCGGAGTTGCCAAAAAGGTCAGACATAAAGAAGGTCCTTCTCATCGGGTCGGGACCTATCCAGATCGGCCAGGCCGCAGAGTTCGACTTCTCGGGGTCCCAGGCCTGCAAGTCCCTGAGGGAGGAGGGGGTCGAGGTGATCTTAGTCAACTCCAACCCCGCCACCATCATGACCGACCCGGAGATGGCGGAGAGGATCTACATCGAGCCCCTGGTCCCCGAGATCGTCGCCAAGATCATCGAGAAGGAGAGGCCCGACGGGATCATCGCCGGGATAGGCGGGCAGACCGGCCTCAACATCACGAGCGAGCTGGCGGAGATGGACGTCCTCGAAAAGTTCAACGTCGAGGTCCTGGGCACCTCGGTCTCTGCCATCCGGGAGACTGAGGACCGCGACCTCTTCAAGAGCGCCATGATCAGAATCGGCGAGCCCGTCCCAAAGAGCCGGGCCGTCGAAACCCTGGACGAGGCAAAGGAGGCACTGAAGGAATTGGGGCTCCCCCTGATCATAAGGCCCGCATACACCCTGGGCGGCTCCGGTGGAGGCTCCGCTGAGACGGAGGAGGAGTTCGTCCGGATAGCGGAGATGGGGATGAAGAGGTCCCGGATCCACCAGGTCCTCATCGAGGAGAGCCTGGTGGGCTGGACGGAGCTGGAGTACGAGGTGATGCGGGACAAAAACGACACCTGCATCACCATCTGCAACATGGAGAATATGGACCCCATGGGAATCCACACGGGTGAGTCCATCGTCGTGACCCCGATCCAAACCCTCACCGACGAGGAGGTCCAGGTACTCCGATCTGCCGCTATAAACATCATCCGGGCCCTTCAAATCGAGGGGGGCTGCAACATCCAGTTCGCCGCCAAGGACGGCGAGTATCGGGTGATCGAGGTGAACCCGCGGGTATCGAGGAGCTCGGCCCTCGCCTCCAAGGCGACCGGCTACCCCATCGCCCGGGTCACGGCGAAGATCGCCATCGGAATGACCCTCGACGAGATCGCAAACGACGTCACCGGCGAGACCCCCGCCTCCTTCGAGCCGACGGTCGACTACGTGGTGATGAAGATCCCGCGATGGCCCTTCGACAAGTTCGTCAAAGCCGACAAGACCCTCACCACCTCCATGAAGTCGACGGGAGAGGTGATGGCGATCGGCAGGAGCTACGAAGAGGCCTTCATGAAGGCCGTTCGGTCCCTGGAGATCGATAAGGACCTCGGCAGCCAGGGGAAGTACAACCCCTGGACCGACGACGACGTGCGCCACCTTCTCGCGACCCCGACCGAAGATAGGCTCTTCGCCATCTACCAGGCCCTACGGCGCGGATTCACCGTCGAGGAGATATCGAAGCTCACCATGATCCATCCCTACTTCATCTGGAGGATCGAGAACGTCATATTCATGGAGAAGGAGATCGCCGAGAGCTTCTCCGTACCGGTCCTCAAGAAAGCGAAGAGGATGGGGTTCACCGACGACAGGATCGCAAAGATCCTGGGCAAGAAGAGGGCGGAGATCACAGACCTCCGGCTCGAAAACGGGATCGTTCCATCCTACAAGATGGTGGACACCTGCGCCGCCGAGTTTTCTGCCAGGACCCCTTACTACTACTCCTCCTACGAGGACGAGTGCGAGCTCCTCCCCACCAACAACAAAAAGGTCCTGATCATAGGGTCAGGCCCCATCAGGATCGGCCAGGGGATCGAGTTCGACTACTCGACGGTCCACGCCGTCCTGGCCCTCCGGGAGCAGGGGATCGAGGCCCACATAGCAAACAACAACCCAGAGACCGTCTCCACCGATTACGACACCTCTGACAAGCTCTTCTTCGAGCCCCTCACCCTCGAGGACGTGATGAACATCATCGAGAAGGAGAGGTACTTTGGCGTCATGGTCCAGTTCGGTGGCCAGACGGCGATGAACCTCGCCATCCCCCTGGAGAAGGAGATCGCAAGAAGGGGCCTCGATACGAAGATCCTGGGGACGAGCCCAGAGAAGATCGACATGGCCGAGGACCGGGAGAGGTTCAACCTCGCCCTCCGGAAGATGGGGATACCCCAGCCGGAGGCGGGGTATGCCACATCACCAGACCAGGCGAAGGCCGAAGCGGGAAGGATCGGCTACCCGGTCCTGGTGAGGCCGAGCTACGTCCTCGGCGGGAGAGCCATGGAGATCGTCTATGACGAAAAGGAGCTGGAGGTCTACATGAGAGAGGCGGTGAGGGTCTCGCCGGAGCATCCCATCCTCGTAGACGACTTCCTCCAGAACGCCATAGAGATCGACGTCGACGCCGTGTCAGACGGCCAGGACGTCCTCATCGGCGCCATCATGGAGCATATCGAGGAGGCGGGAATCCACTCCGGCGACAGCGCCTGCATCATCCCGCCCCAGACGATCCCCGCCGCCGTTCAGGACACCGTCCGGGAGTACGTGAGGAAGATCGCCCTGGCCCTCGAAGTTAAGGGAATCCTCAACATCCAGATGGCCTACAAGGACGGGATCGTCTACGTCCTGGAGGCGAACCCCCGCTCCAGCAGGACCATCCCCTTCGTCTCGAAGACGGTGGGCCTCCCCTTGGCCAAGATCGCCGCCAGCGTCATGGCGGGAAAGAGCCTCGCAGAGCTGGGGTACACCCGAGAGCCGACCCTCCCCTACGTGGCTGTGAAGGAGGTCCTCCTCCCCTTCGAGAAGCTCCCCGGGGCCGACACCCTCCTGGGGCCGGAGATGAGGTCGACGGGGGAGGTGATGGGGATCGACTACAATCCAGGCCTCGCCTTCTTCAAGGCGGAGCTCTCCGCCGAGAACCCCCTTCCAACGAAGGGGACCGTCTTCATCTCCGTGAGGGACGAGGACAAGGGGCCCATCGCCGAGGTGGCGAGGAAGCTCGTCGAGTCAGATCTCAGCATAATCGCCACAGAGGGTACGGCGAAGTTTCTGGCAGGGGCAGGGATTCCCGTCGAGAAGGTGAAGAAGATCTACGTCGGAAGCCCCAATGTCCTCGACTACATGAAGCGCTGCGCTGTGAGCCTGATCATAAACACCCCGACGACGAAGCAGTCGGTCAAGGACGGCTTTCAGATCAGGAGGAATGCCGTCGACTACCACGTCCCCTACATCACCACCGTCCAGGCGGCCCGGGCCGCGGCCCAGGCTATCGAGATCGCCAAAGGCGGCGAGATAACCATCAAGGCGCTGGGTGAGTATCACCAGGAGGTGCGGTGAGACGGCGACGAGGTCTGGGGGAAGACGAGAGGGCCAGTCCCTGGAGGCTCTGCATCTCGTTCCCGTCTCATCCCCTGCGTCTCGTCTGCCTGACCGAAGGATTTATCTTCGAAAAGGTCACTGGGAGCATCCGTCGGCTGTGGGCTCGTGGTCTAGCTGGTTATGACATCGCCTTGACATGGCGGGGATCATGCGTTCGAATCGCATCGAGCCCACCTGAGACTGCCCAGGTAGCTCAGTCCGGGAGAGCGCCAGACTGAAGATCTGGCTGTCCCCGGTTCGAATCCGGGTCTGGGCACTAACTTTTCTTTAGATCTCAGCTCAATCTGGACTCAACGAGCTTTCGGTGATACCTGCATTCGTCGGAACCGCAGACGTGCTCTCCAGTCCTGCAGAAGACGTCGAAGTGATCCAGCCAAGGCGGCCGATCCGAGCTGAGCTGGACGAACTTAACAAGGTTTTTGATCTGTTCTACCGTCTTTGTATCCAGCTTGTGCTCCATTATGCACGCATCCTTATCTGCGATCGGTTCGGGCACGTTGATCAGCATCAAAAACGCCTTTATCGTGTCGTGCCGATCCTTAATCACCCTTCCGATCTCCTCCCCTTTGGGGGTCAAAAACACCCCTTCCTGCTTCTTGTGGACGACGTATCCCAGGCCGTCCAGCTTTTTGACCATCTCGACGACGCTTGGGGGCCTGATATCAAGCTTTTGTGATATGTCCCTCACCCTAGCGTACCCCTTATCCTGCGATATTTCGAAGATCGCTTCGAGATAATCTTCTGCTTTTCGTGATAGTTTGCTCATCATGAGATCACGCCGTTCATGGGCATCCTTGTATACGACCTGAACACGATTTGTGATGATTTTCGGAATGGCCACGACGGTATACTCCGCCAGCAACCGATTACCGTCACAGGTTTAGGTCACCCAAACAACAGCTTTAGGCAAATATATCGGTAACCCTAACAAAGTTCGGTTTGGAATTAGAATCCTAACGTGGATGTACCCACGTCAACGCTTGAGATCTCTAAATATGCGATTAAGATGGGCAGAGCCAAAAATGGGGGGCGGAATTGTAGAACGGCCATTGGAGGAAAGCAGCCCGGCGGACTTCGACTGGGATTCGTGCGCCCCCATTTTGCGGCTCTGATATCTAGGGAAATTACGCTGAGGCGGTGGATACCGCCCCCTCTGCAACGTTCCCGTCCAACCCCTCAAAGATCTGATGCGCTTCCATGGTCAAGATGTTCTTTCTCGCTTCGGATTTCTTCTGCATAAAAGCAGCTTTTTCCTCCTCGGTGGGCTGATCTTCATGCCACCCCTTCGAGAAACCCTCCACCTTGTATCTAAGATCGAAGAACTCCTCCGGAATGACACCTACCTTTACCCTCGTTTCAAATACGGCACCGGCATCCCTTCGGACGAACTCGTACACGAAGTGATCCTCCAAGTTGAGGTTCTTCGAATCGCCTGAGGGCACATAATCGACGCATTCAGAAGTGAGGATATACTCAAAGCACTCTCTTTGTCCCTGCCCCGGATGATGATAAGAGACTTTGAGCATCCCCTGGGTCGGAATCTCATCGCCGAAGAGCTCCGAGATGGCGACCTGAGTGACCCTGGCGGCCACTGCTGCGCAGAGACAGAGGTCACCATGAGCTTCTTCTGCCGCCTCTTCCACTGACAAACTTATCAGCTCGCCTTGCGCATCATATATCTGGATTTTTTCAGGTTCTTCCGCAGAGTTTGCGGCCATTGCCATGGCTTCGTAGACCGGGTCCATGGCGGAATCGTCGAGGATCATCCCGGGGTTCGACCAGGTTCCATTCCAGGCGTCGAGGGTGATGGAAGGCGCTCGCGCCGCTTTCATCATGGCACCCAGCATAGGCGCGCCTTCACCATAATTTTCAGCCAACTTCTCCGCGCTGATTTCCCCTTCTGCGAGGGTGGGGTACCACATCACATACTCTAGATTGTTGATCAGGTCATCGAAGCTGGAGTTCCCGTACCTCATGTGCCAGTGAACCATCCCGTCATCTCCTTCCGAGTGGGCCCCGGTGGCGATCAGATACTTGTACTCTGAGCAAGCCTCGTCCCCTGATTTCAGCTCGAACTTGTACCAATCGAACTCTTCTCCTCCAAACGTGACGGCCTCCTTGCCCGCGAACTCGTATTCACACCGGCATCTAACCGTGCCGTCGAGGTTGTAATAGGTGACCACGTCTCCTGCGACCTCCACGTCGCCAAAGCTTGATCCCATCATCGTCTGCAAAAAATTCTTGGCGTCGTCGACGGCGAAGCCGCCATCCTCGGCCATGGCAGAGGCGCCCAAAAGCAAGAGCCCCGCCATCATCACAACAAAGCTTACTGACCCAATATTCTTCATTCTTCCACCTCAACTTGCCGCGAGCTGCCCAAAAATCTGCTGCGCGAGTTCCCTTCCAAATTTAGATCTGTCGCCTCAGCATTTCATCGTAAGAGCAGCTGCATAAGATGACAATCAGATTAGGTACGAAAAGAGTTATCCCTAAATAAATTAGAATTTTAAAGGAAAATCTAACGGACAATGGAGGTTTTGTTTGATTCATATTGTGGTCCCTACCTCAGGGACTGCAGACTCTGCAGGAAGATGATCGAAAGGGCGTACAAGGCCTCCGGCAAAGAGGTCTCCAGATGATATTATTCGACCCTAGATGGGGTGAAAAATGGTTACAGGACTACTATCAAAGGCTGGATAGGTGGCCCTCGAGCTTCTCCAGGAGCCGCCAGCATAAGAGGACCTGGACCATCCCCGTTCCGCTGACGTGCTCCTCTCCGATCCGGTCGCAGATGGGAGCCTCAGACCCCATGAGGGCGCAGAGCTTCTTTTCCAGCCCCTCGATCATGGACCGGTGAAGCTCGCCGTCGATGGTCACGACGCTCACCCTCTTGCCGTAGTAGTCGTCCCTCTGGAAGGCGAAGGAGAACTCCCGCTCTGCGAGGCGGAACAGGGCGGAGAGGTCGATCTTGAGCTCCGCCTCCGAGGGGCTCGCCTCCAGAACCTTCTGGATCAGCCTGACTGAGTACCTCTCAGGGGGATTTTCCGCCACAGGGGAAGGCAAAAGCCTCGACTCCTCGATCTTGACCACGGCCTCAGCATAGATCTTCTGGACGTCGACGTAGAGCTTGTAGTCTGGCTCTCGCTCCAGGATCTCAGCCATCACCGCCTCCCTCTCGTAGTTCCGGTCGACGCAGTCCCTCTTTATCTTCCAACGCCTCTTGACGGCGCGACTGGGGTCGACGAAGATTCCAAAGTCGATCGCCCTCCGGAGCTTTTGGGTGTAGAAGGGGTGCAGCCCCTCGATGATCAGAACCGGAGCCGACCTGAAGGGAATGGGCCCTTTGATCGTTCCATCGGAGTGATCGTAGACGGGCTTATCTATCATCTCGCCTCGCCGCAGGACGCAGAGGTGCTCGGCCAAAAGGTCGAGGCGGTTTGCGGCGGGGTTGAGGGGCGTTATGCCTCGGGCCCGCCTCTCCTCACGATCGAGGCTGTGGTAGTCGTCCATGCTGAAGGTGGAGATGAGATCTTCGCCGAGGAGCCTTCTGATTCCCCGGGAGAGTGTGGTCTTTCCTGACCCGCTGTCCCCAGCCACCGCCACCACGAAGACCCTCCCCGAAGATTGCAGCCTTTCAGATAGGCTGGAAGTCAAAGAATCTCCTCCGATGAGGCCGAGAACCGGGGATGGGAATTGGGGTGCAAATAATCGGGTCGCGTATGCGGATACATCATCGGTCCTGCTTCTCCGACATGAGGTCAGCAAACTCGCTGGTTTTATCGATCAGCTCCAGCTCCCTGGTCTCGATCACCGCCGTCTCCTCGATCCGCTCGACCTTAGTCTCGCCGTCGACGATCACCGCCGATAGAGTCTTTGTGATGATCGATAGGCTGCTCATTAGCCTCGCCTTCTTAAGCATCGTGGAAGAGAACTTACCGACCCCCGTCAGGACGACAAAGCTCTCGTTCTGGGTGATGGCATTGAAGGGGGACTGGGCCGTGGGGAAGACGTCAAAGCCGATAATGGAGAGGTGGCGGAGCACCTTGTCATCTATACGCTCCAGCTCTCCGGCCACGGGGCTCGCGGGCTCCAGGATCTCGACAGGCTTTATAAGCTCCTGGCCGAAGAGCTCCTCAAGCCTGAGGGCGACGTCGATGGAGGTGTCCATGCTTTCGATCTCGTACTTGCTGACCGTTCGCCGAGAGACGGACAGCTCCGAGGCGAGGGCCCCCAGGGATATGCCGCTCTCAAGCCGGAGCCTTCTCAGAAGGCGGCCGTCGATCTTGACGTAGAGCCCCCCGTGGGCGGCGTAGACAAAAGGAGGTATCTCGTCGACGACCCAGTCTGCGAGGGTTCCGAGGCTGACGGTGGGAACGCCGTACCTGAAGTAGACTACTCCGCCCTCCAGCTGATGATCCCGGGTCTTTTCCCCGACCAAAAGGGGGCTTCCCGAAAGATATTTAGCCAGGCGGCGAATCTCTATCGCGGTCTTCTCGTTGAGACCGTCGATGTTTGAGAGAATCTTCAGAATAAGGAGAATGCTGCCTCGCCTCGCCGCGAGATCGAAGCTCTTCGGCCTCACATAACACCGATCCGAGACCGAAAAACCAGACTTCACCAGGAGACCAGAGACCCGATCGGTCAGAAACTCCTTATTCATCATTATATATGTTTGAGCTTATCCGTTATTTAAAGGTTCACTATCATGATCACCATAGGCGTAGACGATACCGACTCGGAAGAGGGCCTCTGCACCACCTACCTCGCGGCGGTGATGATGGAGAGGCTCGCCGGCCTCGGCGAGATCAGAGGGTCCCCAAGGCTGGTGAGGCTCAACCCCTGCGTCCAGTTCAAGACCAGGGGGAACGCCGCCATCGCCTTCTCCCTTGATACCGACCGACCGGAAGAGGCGAAAGAGGTCGCCCTGAATGCCTTGATGGAGCTATCCGATTTCTCGGGCCCCAATACAAACCCGGGCCTGGTGGTGGCAGAAGAGATACCTGCAGAGCTCAGCCGCTTCTATCGGAGGGCCCTCGATGAGGTCTTGGAGATTCAGGAGGCAGAAGAGATCATCAATAGGTACGGCTTATGGTCCCGATCCTTCAAGAACCGACGGGGATTGATCGGGGCGCTAGCAGCGATGGGGGCCGAGTTTGAGGACTGGACTTACGAGCTTCTCGCCTACAGGGAGCCGAGAAGGTGGGGGACGGACCGAGAGATCGACGAGGAATCTGTCTGGAGGGCCGACGAGCTGACATATCCTGGAACCTGGGACACCGTCGACCACCACCATCGAAAGGTGATCTTCGCCCCCCACTCAAAAGATCCCGTCCTCTTCGGGATTCGGGGTCAAGACCCCGACCTTCTCCGATCGGCCTTGAGGACTATCAGGTCTGAGCCTCCCGAGAGGACGGTGATCTACAGAACAAACCAGGGGACGGACGTCCACATCAACGAGGGCGAGATCCCGGACGTCATTGAGAACAGAAGCTACAGACTTCGAGGCATTGTGGCAAAGGAACCGGAGACTATCGGGGGGGGACACCTCTTCTTCCCCCTCGCCTCCGAAGACGGAAAGGGCTCCATCAGCTGCGCCGCCTTCGAGCCGACGAAGAACTTCCGGGAGCGGGTTCGGGCCCTCGCCCCCGGAGATGTAATTGAGGTCTACGGCGCCGTCAAGAAGAGAACCCTCAACATCGAGAAGATGGAGATCGTCCGTCTCACCGAGAGGAGGGCCCAAAAAGCGCCTATCTGCCCCTCATGCCACCGGAGGATGAAGTCGGCGGGCCAAGGGCAGGGCTATCGGTGCAGAAGGTGCGGAACGAAAGCCGATGGGAAGGTGGAGGTCCTCCTTCCGAGGGAGATCAAGCCGGGCTTCTACGAAGTTCCTCCCTGTGCCAGAAGGCATCTATCAAAGCCCCTGGTGAGGATGAGGAACGGAAAGGTCTATCCGAGCAGGTAGAAAAAGGTTAGAAGAGAGAGACCCTCACTTGAAGGCAGCTTCCAGCGGGGGGATGACCTGCTTCTTCCTCGACAAGACGCCCTCCTTGTAAATGGAGCTGTTCTCCATCTTCCCCTCGAAGGCCTTCTCGAACTTCTCCACCGGCTTTCCGACGAAGAGGAGATCGCTCGCCTCCTTCATGACGTCGGTGAGCATGATCAGAACGAAGCTGAGACCCTCATCCTTCCTCACCGTCTCCATCGTCTCCAGGATCTCCTTCCTCCTGGGCTCCAGGACGGAGAGGTCCATCACCTCGATCTGGCCGACGCCAGCCTTCGTCCCCGCGAAGTCGAAGTGCTTGTAGTCGCCCTTCACGATGTCCATGGCGGTCTTGGAAGATATATCACTCTTGGCGGTGAGCATCGCAATCCCGTATTGCTCGTAGTCCTCGCCGATGATCTTGGCGAGCTTTTCCACCTCCGCTTTGTCCTTCTCGGTGCAGGTGGGGGACTTGAAGAGAACGGTGTCGCTGAGGATCGCAGAGATCATGACCCCGGCCATCTCCTTTGTGATGGGGACGTTGCATTGGTCGTACATCGCCGAGATGATCGTCGCGGTGCTGCCGACGGGCTCGTTGTGGAAGAAGATGGGGCTACCGGTCTGGATGTCGCCGATCTTGTGGTGATCCACGACCTCCATGAGCGTCGCCTCCTTGATGTTGTCCACCGCCTGGGCGACCTCGTTATGGTCGACGAGGATGATCTTCTTGCCCTTGCCGTCGGTGATCGTCTCCGGAACTGGGACGCCGAAGTGCTCAAGGACGAACTTGGTCTCGCTGTTTATCACTCCCGCAGCCGCAGGAATATAAATGTCCGGCAGCCCGAGCTGGTTTTTCAGATTCGCATAAGATATAGCCGCAGCTACTGAGTCAGTGTCTGGACTTTTATGGCCAACCACGTAGACGTTATCAGCCAGATGAAACACCTCCGAAGATATTCAACGCGCAACTTCGACTTAAACCTTTGCCACGCTGCGTTTATGCCGAAATTATATTAGGATCGGGCCGAGGGGATCTCGGCGGGCTGATGCGGGTCGGCATCTTTATGTAGTGCTTTGCGTATATATCAGAGGTTCCCTCGAGAGGACTGGCAGGAGCCCAGGCATCCGCCGCCGCCGTGACTGTCGGAGCAAAGGGGGAGCGATACGAAAAGCCGCGTTGATAGGTCCTTGGGGGAGATACTGACTCGCTGTCTGCCCATGACCTCAAGACAACCCAGATGCGGTACATATAAGCCCGCTGCGAGGGTCACCGGACCGACTGCGGATTGTCCAGAGGATGAGGTCCCGGAGTTAGCAGAGCATCGGGCGACATACCAAATCATCGGAGATACTATTAATTTAGATTTATCTATATAGTATGTATTTTTATCCTTCTCTGCCATCTATTAAATACGAGCAGCCTCGATCCTAGGCTGCAGATTATGAGGGGAATTCTGATCACCTTCGAGGGGATAGACGGGAGCGGCAAATCCACGACCATCGCAGAGATCGCCCGGAGAATCGGCGAAGAAGAGAGGGGCGACGAAGAGAGGACGCCATTCGCGGGAAGGCGGTTTCACTTCACCGCCGAGCCGACGGGTGGCGAAGAAGGGCGGCTGATAAGAGAGATGCTCAGAAAGGGCCCCAAGACGGCAAACGTTGGAGGGCCGGGGGCAAGAGAGGCGGAACAGTTGGAAGAGCTCTTCCTTTTCATGGCCGACCACGCCCGCCACCTGAAAGAGACGGTGATCCCCGCCCTGGAGAGGGGCCGGGTGGTGATCTCGGATCGCTACTCCGACTCCAGGATCGCCTACCAGGGTGCTACCCTCCGGGGCATCATCCCCCAGCCCATGAAATGGGTGAGAGAGCTTCACCGGCCCTGGAGCGTCGTCCCGGACAAGACGATCCTCTTCTCAATCGATCCTGCTCAGGCCGTTTTAAGGTGTCGATCTAGAGAGGAGGTATCCCCCTCTCGAATGCCGAAATCTCCCGAGAAGTTCGAAAGGGAGGCGTTTCTTCAAGAGGTGGCAGCGAACTTCGAGGCCATGGCGAGGAGCGAGCCGGGGAGGTTCGTCATCATCGACGCCGCCCGCAGCAAGGCCGAGATCCTGGAGGAGACTATGGAGGCCCTGACCGAGATCCTGGAGGAGACGAAGACCAACGTCTGAAAACCTAAAGATCTGAAATACCTAAAGTCGGAGAAGCCCCCGAAGTTGTAGATCCCCTCGATGGGCTCCGCCTGGGTCGTGCCCAGAACTCTTCTGAGCTGAGGGACGAACTCCCTCAGGACGGCCATGTTGTCGCCGTGGGCGTGGACCACCACCACAGAACCCCTCGCGTTCGCGGCTATGATGTCGGGAAGAAATCCGTCGAGATCGGTGACGATCACGTCGGGAAGGACGCCCGCCGAGAAGAGACGGGTCGTCGCCCCGTCGGCGGCTATGACTATGAGATCATCAGGTTCTGGCTCATCCAAAGCTAACGACTGCATGGAGCTCTCCAGGACATTTTTCAGCTCCTGCGGAAGGCTCGGCCCATTACCACAGACGAGGATCTCACGCCCTTTTATCATTGAGGATAGATATTCGGGCGAATGGTCCCCCTCCCGTCCCAAAAGCAAGCTCTGGAGAAGCCGGGCCGCCTCTTCATCCTCCTCACGGGAGAAGCCAAACTCTTCCAAGATCTCCTCGTAGATCGGCTCCCAATCGGAAAACCTCATGTGAGGCCCTCTATCAGTGAAGACGGTTAAGCCTTTTCGGCGTTATACAAGAGGAACGGAAAATAAAGAAGAAAAGAGTCGGGGAAGGCTTCCCCGATCAGGTCCCAACGTAGTGCTCATCGATCTCTATCATGGGGTTCCTCCAGGCGGTGGAGGCGGGAACGTCGTAGCCGGGAGTGCCCATGTTGTCAGGATCTCCCTGTAGGACTCCGAGATCAACCATGCCGTCTGTGACGTCCTCGTTGATCTTCATGGTGGTGTAGCCTACGCCCTGATAGATCGGGTCCTCATATACATACTGCTTGTCCTTGACCAGGATGTCGATCTCCTTGTCCACGGCCTTGGCGTACTCCACCTGGTGGTGCATCATGGTGGCTGGCCTGTAGTTCTTTATGACCGTCTTCTCCTTCAGGAGGGAGTCGTAGCGGATGGGGTTTTTGGCGTAGTAGCCGTTCCCATATGCCATGGTCATCGGTGAGTAGACCATGGAGTTGTCCTCCCTCGCAGAGATGCAGGAGTAGGCCTCCCACTCAACCATAATCTAACGCCAATCCCCTATTTTAATCTGTTGATTGCATGATATATTATCGAGATGGGAGAAAGCGAAATTATCCAGATTGTCCGATCTCCCTGAGATAAAATAGAAGATCTCAAAATAGCGGATATCGAAGATCGGAGGAGAGGAGCGAATTTCAGCGGCGAAGAGAGGTCTAAAAAGAAATAAAAATGGATGTATGATTTGGCGGCATACTAAACCATCCCTTCAGCTTTTTACGGCCTAAGAAGACAGGACTCGCCGCTTGAACACCTCGAACTCCATCGTGTTTATGAACTCCCGAACTCCCGCAGCCGCATTCCGGGTTTTGCGCCCTCCCGATAAACCTTCAGGATTCGCCCGATCAGAGGCAATATCTCCTCTCTCGCCACGAAGTCGCGGAGCATTCAGCCATCGACGCATTTGTCGTAATCTATGACCGCCCTTACCGACCTCGAAGCAGTACGCCTTTCGAGGTGTTAGAGTCTGAAAAAGTAGAGATTAGCCAATTAGAGGAGAACTACTCGCAGAGGGTCAAGATCGAAAATGTTAAGGTAGGCCACCTCACTGAGATCGCATCTTCTCCTCGGCCTCAAGCACCTCTCTGATGAACTCTCCCTCACCAACTCTCTGGATAACGTTGCCTAATCGTTCTCTTCCTGGCTTCGTCCTGTACTTTATAAAAACTGCAGCAACACTATTTATCAGCCGGAATAGATCCTTCTTTGTACAGAAGTTTCTCAGGAGGATCCCATCTGTGGGGATTCTCGAATCGTTGCCGCCTATCCAGAGTGCATATCCTTTGTTCTCTTCGAGCATAGCCTCATGCGGGCAACTTCTGATACACCATCCGCACTCAACACATTTGTCCCGATCTATATGGGCCTTTCCTGCAACGACGGAGAGGGCTCCTACTTTGCACATCTCAGTGCATCTACCACAACCATTACACTTCTCCGGATCCAGGACAGGTCTGACATGTCCCATTATGCCAATATCGTGACGTCTTACCCTGACACAGGAGTTAGGACATCCCGCAATGCCGATCTTCATCTTGTGCGGTGTCAATCGCTGTACGAACTCCGCTGTCAGCTCATTTGCAAGCTGCTTCGTCTCCACAAGCCCTTCTGGGCAGTATGCGATTCCTGGACAGGCAACCACATAACCCATCCCGATAGTCATGAGCCCCTTTTCGTACAGTTCTGCCATCAGATCGTCAATCTTCTCGCCGGGAACTCCCTGTATCTCAATGCTCTGCCTAGTAGTAGCCTCAAGCGATCCATCTCCGTACTTTCTCGCCAGCTCAGCCACCTTTGCCAGATAGTCGTGGTTCACAAGGCCAGAAGCAGTCCTTATTTTGACGAAGAATGTTCCCTTCGCTTCTGGCCTCACACCCGGATAGTCCCTTGCCCAGTAGAACTTGATCGGTTTCTCCTCTTCCAAGCGGTTTTTCAGCTCACGGTCAAAACTTCGCATCTTATGACCGGCAAACTCTTCGATCCGATCTACTTCTACCTCAGAGGAAGTCTCTATATATCCTGCCTTCTCAGCGGCATCGATCAGTTCCAAGCCTTTTGCATTCCTGGCTATCAAAGTGGTCCAGTCTTTAGAAGTACCAGTGTAACCGGCCGAGACGTCAGCGAGCTTAGAGACGGCATCTCTGCAAATATAGCAGCCGTCCCAGACAGCTCCAGCTTCCTCGACCTCCCTGAGGTCCAACTCCACATCGTGGCCATCTTCCATCTCCAGCTGCATCGTTTCCAGCCTTATGACAAACTTCTTGACATTCTCGAGCTTTACCCCCTTGGCCTTCATGAACTCTGCTAACTTTTCATAAGAGAAATTCCGCATGCAGAAGAGGCCAATGGTATAGGCAAATGTAGGAAGCTTTATCGGTGTGCCGTCTTCTTCACTCACCTCCATAGGATGCGCATTCAGTCCTTCAAAGAATTGCATTCTTCTAAGGCCGTTAACCTGGCATGGCAAAGCCACAACAGCAACTTTGTTCAGTGTCTTTCCAGCCTCCTCGGCGGCTTTTAGCAGAGGTGTGACGCAGTACTTAGAGCCAGCAGCTTCTATAAGACCTGCTTTGTCCGTAATGACGCTGGGGACAGGCTCCCACGTCCCTTTTGTCCCCACAACACCGTCTACCAGACCGCTATCCAGGCAGTATGCCAGCAGCGCAGTTACAGCTCCACCATCTTGCCCTGCCTCTCTGATCATGCTATCTGAAGCTCTTGCGCCTACCATCTTTTCATATTGACCAATAAGAGATGGTGGCTTTGCCTTGAAGCCAAATATGGTAAGACCCATACGTGACGCATCTGTCGTTATCCGGTGGCACACATCCATGCATGCCCCCTTCCCATCCCTTGGGCATTCCTCTACCAGCACTGGACCGTCCTCAAAAAACTCGATCCTGCAATTTGGACATACTGCAGCACATGCTCCACAGTAACTGCACAAGTCCAAGTTTACCACCTCGTTCCTCAGGAACCACTTAAATTCGTCTCCCAAGATCTACACCTCCCTTTGATTATGGGGCTCCAACTAACTTAAAGTTATTGATATTATTTTTCCTAAAAGTTCTCCTCTATCCGCTACCTAAACCACAAAAGATTTCAAAAAATCACCTAAAAATCAAGATTTGCGTCTATTTAAATAATTTTCAAAATAATCGACCCGGGACCAATCGAGATCCTCGTGATCAAAAATCTGCAAGCGCAGAGGATGGCCCCCTGTTGGAGATTAAGAAAGATATAAAAACAGTTGGCGATTTGGCGGCGTCCGAAATCGCCCCATCAGCTCTTTTCAGTCCTGGAAGATTCGACTCTTCGCTTGAACTCCTCAAACCCTATGGTATTTATGAACTCTCGCAGCCGCATTCCGGGCTTTGCGCCCTCCCGATAAACCTCCAGGATTCGCTCGATGAGTGGCAATATCTCCTCTCTCGCCACGAAGTCGCGGAGCATCCAGCCCTCGTGGGGCGGCCAGCTCCCGCGCCCGCCCACAAAGAGCATGTACCCGTCCTCGGCGGTGTACCTCGCCCCCACCGGGCAATTAACTACGCACCGGCCGCACATGACGCATTTGTCGTAGTCGATGACCGCCTTTCCATCGACGACGGTGGCCGCCCCCACCTTACAGACCTCGACGCACTTCCCGCACCCAGTGCACTTCTCAAGGTCCAGCTCTGGCCTGACCCGCCCCATGATGCCGATCTCGTTGAACTGGGGCCTGGTGCAGGGAAAAGGACATCCTCCAATCCCAACCTTGAGGGGGCCAGGCGTCTTCTCGCCCGTGAACCTCTCGCCGATCTCTCTGGCGAGGCCGGTCGTCTCGGCCGCGGCCTTGAAGCAGTACACTTCCCCAAGACAGGAGACGACGTTCCGGAAGGTCATGCCCGCAGACCCCGGCGCAAGCCCCACCTCCTCGAGATCTTTGAGCGCCGCATCCAGCTTCTCCTCGGGAACCCCAAGGATCGAAAGCTCCTGCCTCACGGTGAGGTGGACTACAGCGCCGTACTTCTCGGCCACCTCCCCCACTCGCTTCACCTGCCCAGGGGAGAGCATCCCTCCCGTCACCAGGACCTTTATCTCAAACTTCCCGTCCCTTCTCTTGAAGACGGAGGGCATTCCTTTATACATCTCTGGCTTCAACAAGATTCCTCCAGCAACATTTGGGCTGTGATCCCCAATGAACTTGTAAATTGTGGTCAGAAGAGAGGGAACCTGCGGGGTTGGTGGGCGATCTCCGCCGGAAAACTTATCAAATATGCTGCAGCGCGCAACGCCAGCATGGAAACGAAGGGCGGAGATCGAACCAGATCGATCGAACTATCAAGATGAAAGTCGAGGGCTAAAAGCGACCACAACCCCTCTCCAGAAAGACGATTCTGACCAAAAGATTAATACGTAGGGGATCAAGTAGAAAAATTGCCACATGCCCATCGACATCGGTCTTGGGAAAGAGCTATATTTTGGTTCCAGAAGCTGGAAATGCGCGCTTCATCCATCAGATGCGAGGATAGGCCAGCTGGGATGATCCCCAAGATAGCAAAGAAAGCCGAGATTTTATAGAGATCTCCCCCCAAGTCAGGTCGAAGCATGTGATGTTGATGGTGCCCCACGCTGAATAGTGCTGTAGGGAAAGGATGTTAGACCCAGCCCGTGAGCTGGAAAAGGAGGACAAAAGGGGGATGCTGGCAGAACTGGAAGAAAAGAAGGCCCGGCTGAAGCAACAGGCCATCGATTTTAAAGAAAGTCGCAGCCAATTGAACGCTGAAGCCAGCAAATGGGCCGCGGAGCGGAACGAACTGAACAAGAAGACCAAGGAGCTCATAGATAAGGCTCAAGAGCTCAAGACGCTCCGTGACGAGTACAACAAGAACGTGGCTGAGGCAAAACAGAGTCGGGACGAGTACAACGAGAAGACCAACGACTTATACGCTCAGATAGACGAGATCAGGAAGAAACACAACCTGACCGGCGATCGATCCATAAGAGGTCTGCGAAGAGAAATAGACCACATGGAGTTCAAACAGCAGACCGAGGTTCTGAGCCCCGATAAGGAAAAGCAGCTGGTCGAGAGGATCTCAGCGCTCCGAGCCGAGTTCAAAACGAGAAAGGAGCAGATGGAGAAGAACGAGGTGCTCAGAGATCTTCTGGATGAGGCGCAAGCCCTTCGGGACAAAGCATCTGAGTATCACGATCTCGTCACAAAGTCCGCAGAACTCGCCCAGGAATACCACGACAAGATGATCGCCACCTTCAAAGAGGCCGACCAGGTGAGAGCCCAGGCAGACGCAGCCCACCGGGAGTTCGTAAAGGCCCAAGAGGCGGCCGACAAACAGCACCGAGAGTTCATACGAACTCAAAGAGAGATACGCGATTTCGACAAGATCATCACGGGTCTGAGGAGAAAGAACCGGGAGAAGAGAGAGGACAAGGTCAAGGCCGAGGTCAGGAAAGAGGCCGAGGAGATTCTCACCCAGTTCAGACAGGGAGAAAAGCTGGACACCTCAGATCTCTTGAGACTTCAGCGTTCAGGACTAGTTTAAAAAACCCTGGAGCGGCCCACTGGCCGCTCTTCAGATCTTTGCAAAATTCGTCGTCGCGACGATTAGAGCCGCGATAGATCCAGGTGAATAGTGATGAGGATAACCTGGCTTTCTCATTCTTGCTTTGAACTCATCGAGTCCATGAACATCCTCGTGGACCCTTACATCCAGGATAATCCCCTGGCTCCGAGGACGGTGGACGAGTTCAACCCGGACCTAATAGCCATCACCCACGGCCACGCAGACCATCTCGGCAACGCAGAAGACATAGCCAGGCGGACCGGCTCTCCTGTGCTGGCAGTTGCAGAGGTGGCGAAATACCTGGACCGACAGGGCGTCAGATCTGAGGGGATGAACATCGGTGGGTCCTTCCGGGTGGCGGACGTCCTCTTCACCATGACCCGGGCTATACATTCCTCAGATATAACCTCCACCAATCCACCAACGTGCGGTGGCGAAGCTGCGGGCTTTGTCATCGACGACGGGATCAGGGTATACCACGCCGGAGATACCGCCCTGTTCAGCGACATGAGGCTTTTAGGAGACCTCTACAGGCCGGACGTCGCTTTGCTTCCCATCGGCGGACGTTACACCATGGGCCCCAGGGAGGCGGCCATCGCCACCAGCTGGATCAGGCCCCACCTGGTCATCCCGATGCACTACAACACCTGGCCGAGAATAAGGCAGGACCCCGCAGAGTTCAGGGACCTGGTGGAGACCCTCTGCGATTCCGAGGTGGTTATCCTGGAGGCGGGCGACGCTGTAGAGTGCTGAAACAATTTATGGCCAAAAGAGACCTCGAGATCGGACCGGATCTATTTTCGTATTTCGTTCGGATTGGTGAGGTTCGCCTCACCATCACCCCGATACAGCTTCGCGATACGACCGCAAACTTTTAAACTCCGTCGCCGAACCACCCGTTGATGAGCGATCCTCGTCTTCTCTTCGGAAGACCGAAGATAAAGGAGAAAGACGCCTTTCTGGCGGCGTTGAGAGAGGCTCAAAATAGAAACGGCTGCATCATCCAGGCGATGGACGCCTCAGTGGTGGTGAGCGAGCGGCACGCCACCTTCGCCGCCGAAAAGGCGATGCGAGCCTTCGCTGAGAGGAGAAACGTGGCCAAAGACCTGGGCCTTGAAATCCTCCGTTATGCTTCGGGCCAGAGACAGATCGAGCGGGCGCTTTCCATGGGCATATCAGAAGCCTCCCGGCGGGTCGCCCTGATAGTGATGGAGAACGGCGCCCCCCTGGAGATCTCCGATATAATCGATCTCGACGGCGACGGCCCTCGCTGGAGCAGAGAGTCCGTGAAGGAGGCCTTCGAGATCGAGGATGCAGAGATCGAGGCTGTGGGCGAGGAGAGGATTCCCGACCTCGTGCTTGAACGGGTAGCGCTGATAGATGCTTACCGATGAGAGGATCTTATGAAAGAAGAGTTCTACACCCAGGGCCGATGGCAGAACTGGATCAACAAGATTAAGGAGAGCGGGTTCACCCTCAGAGAGTCCGATGAGGACCCATCAGCGGCGGTCTTCGTCTACGCCATGGACGACGTGGTCTTGGCATGTCTCAAAGTCATCGCGCGATGCGAACACGGCACCATATCAAAAGAGGAAGCGATCGCCACCATAGACGAGATCAGAGATATCGTGTCTGAGAGGGACGAATCCCTCGGAGAGGACGCAAATTTGATGCTGGAGTCGCTGAACACCGCCCTGACGGCCGTATTCATCGCAAGCCAACGTTACATCGAAGGGGACTACGATAAAAATACGACCCTGGAGGATCTGGTAAAAAGGGCGGTCATCGCCGAGGACACGGGCCAGATGGAAGAAGCTCTGGGGATCCTGAGCGAGATAGGGGCGAGGGTGATCGGGGGAGAATCTCTCCCCGAAGAGGCCTTCGCGGACCTACCCTACTGCCTGACGGCGGAGCTTCTCGACGGCATCGACGCCATATCTGCAGCCCAAATCGGTGACGACAGCTACAAGGAAGACGACGGGTCCGAGGACGACGGCGAAGATTCCTGACCGTCTGACTCCGACTTCGACCGATTCTGGTGATCACCCCGTCTCCGTGGTGACCTCGCAACCGTTCTCCACGACGATCACCGTATCTTCTGCCTGGGAGACGAGGGCGGCCTCTGCCTCCCAAAGAAGAGGATATCGATGAAGGATGCCCGCCCGCAGGAGCTGATTGAGGGCGTAATCGATCCTCTCTCCCGAGAGCCATCTCCGAGCGAAGGGGAGGGTCGAGTAACTTTCCTGGATCTGCTTTAAGAGCGCCCTTGCGGGCGGAGACCGAACCGGCCTTTTTGCGACGAAGGAGAAGATCTCTGTCTGGGGGGCCTCAGAAATCCTGCCCACGCCATCGGTGGCGAAGGGCTCGATGGCGATCACGTCTCCTGCCGATAGCAACACTCCCTTCTCGACCTTCCTATTCGGCACCGAAGGCTCGCCGTGAGCCTGGTACCGGCCGAGGCCGTGGCCCGTCAGGTTCGCCACCGAGTTGTAGCCGTATCCTTTTATCACATCCTCGATGGCGGCTCCGAGATCCGCTGTGCTGACGCCGGGCTCGACCAGCTCTATCGCAGCGGCGAGCCCAGCCCTCGAAGCCTCGACGAGGTCGGGATGACCGCCCAGGTCCACGGTCACGGCGGAGTCGGCGATGTAACCGTCGACGTGAACCCCGATGTCCAGCTTCACCATCTCCTCTCCGAAGACCGAATCGTCCTGAGGCCGGGGCGTGTCGTGGGCCGCGACCCTATCCCGGGAGATGTTGCAGGGGAAGGCGGGCTCGCCGCCCAGATCTCTCGTCGTCTCCTCGACGAAGTTTGCCACCTCCAGGATCGAGACGCCGACGTCGATCATCGAGCTCGCCTCGCCCCGGACCTGGACCAGAATCTCTCCCGCCTTCTTGTACTTCTCCAGCACTTCAGCATCCATAAAATATCAGACTCCTCTCATCAGACTCACCCTCAGAGGATAAGCCTCTTTTCCAGGCGTGTTAGGTTGTCACATCCACCCCTTCTCACCACCACCAGGTCCTCGAGCCGGACCCCCCCCAGCTCCGGATAATATAATCCAGGCTCCACGGTGACCACGTTATTTTCCTTAAGAGTTCTGCCCACCTCGGATAGGGACGGCCTCTCATGGACCTCGAGTCCCACCCCGTGGCCGGTGGAGTGGATGAAGCCCCGAACCTCCCGCTCCGGGTAGCCTCTCTCTTCGAAGACCTCGCAGACCTTCAGATGGACATCTCTTCCGCTCGACCCCGCCCGGACGGCCGCGATCCCCGCCTCCTGGGCGGCGGCGACCGCCTGGTAGATCTCGACGACCTCCTCTTCGGCCTCGCCCCGGAGGACCGTCCTGGTCATGTCGGCGAAGTAACGGCTCCTCTTGGATCGGGGGAATATGTCGATGACGATGGGGGCGTCTCTGGGCAAGGGGCCCGAACCGACGAAGTGGGGATCGGCAGCGTCACTTCCCCCAGCCACGATCGTATCCTCCGCCTCACATCCCCGCTCCAGGAGAGAGACGTCGATGGCGGACCTCACCCTCTCGGAGGTGAGGGGCTCGCCATCCAAAACGAGGATCTCTCCGGAGGGCCGGGATCTTCTGATCATCTCGATGGCGAGCTTCATCGCCTCTTCGCAGGCCCTCTGAGAATATCTGATCGCCTCGATCTCCTCGGCGGTCTTCACCTCTCGCATCTCTGAGACGGGACTTTCATGGACGAATATCTCGAAGTCCTCAGCGAGATCCAGATATATCCTCACAGGAAAGTCTCCGAAGACCCCGAGCCTTTTGACGCCCCGGTCCCGAAGAAACTCCTTCAGAACCGCGACGTAGGCCCCCTCGGGCCGCTCGAACCTCGCCAGCTTCTCTCTGATCCCGTAATCTGATGTGCTGAACACCTCGTCGGCCGCCGACTCCTTCCTCGCCCGCCCCTCCTCCATCCCTGATACCAGAACCGATATAGAAGTGGATGCCAGGAGGGCGAAGCGGTCGGGGGCGATGAAGCGGGAGAGATAGTAGATCTCCAGGTTGCATCGGCCGTCTCCCAGGAGGAGAAGGCCATCCAGCTCGTGGTCAGAGAGAAATCTTCCAATCCTTTGAGACGAAAGGGGCATGGTGAGAGATCTTGAGAGATACTACAAAAGGATAGCCATAAAAGGCCGATCCGCAGCCTGGAGAAACAGAGACGGAGGGATCACAGGCCCTTTATAGCCGAGGTGATCTCTCGGACGAAGTCCTCGACGTTCTCGGACCGCTCGACCCCGGTACCTGTGACGATAATCTCCGCCCCCGCCGCCACGAGAGCTCGCGCCGCCTCGCCCGACCGAATCCCTCCACCGATGATGAGAAGGGTCTCTTTTAGGGCCCTTTTTACAGCAGCCACCATCTGGCGGGGCACCGGCTCGTTCGCCCCCGAACCCGCCTCCAGGTATACCATCCTCATGCCGAAGTACTTCCCGGCCAGGGCATAGGCCGCGGCCAGCTCGGGCTTATTTCTCGGGATCAATTTCGCGTCGCCTACCCAGCCCACCGTCCCGCCGGGCT
Source organism: Methanothrix harundinacea (assembly GCA_001509375.1). Classification (GTDB taxonomy): domain Archaea; phylum Halobacteriota; class Methanosarcinia; order Methanotrichales; family Methanotrichaceae; genus Methanocrinis; species Methanocrinis harundinacea_D. The sequence goes on from LGFT01000012.1 coordinate 47,594, forward strand.
CGACTATGACGTAAGCCATGGGGATCGGCTCGAGACTGTATTTATAAACCAAGGGGGCACCAAGGGCCTGGTTCTCGATCAGGTAGCTCGCGCTCCTAGAGTTTAAAAGGCTCATGAAGAAGACGGCGTCGGCGTTGGAGCATAGCCCCGAGACGCCGCTGGGGAAGAGGATCACAGAAAGCCCGGACTCTTCCTTGATCGCTGCGACAGTATCTTCCAGGGCCCTCCCCGCAGCGCCGACAGATCCTCCGACCATGATGGCGTCGGTGCCTCCTTCGGCAGCAGCTTTGGCCATCCTGCCCGCATCCTCGGGACTCTGGGTGTCGGGGTCTATGAGGGTGAGATGAGCGGCTCCGGCTGCCCCCACAACCGTTGCCAGCATCTCCTCGACGGGACCGATCATGAGAACATCAGCCCCAAGCCCGTCTATCCTCTGCTCTCCTTGGACTTGACGCGAAGTCCCTTGTAGCCGCATTTGCGGCACCGGGTCGAACGGGCGGCGTTTCGCGCGTTGCAGCGCATGCAGATCTTCATGTTTAGAAGTCGGTTTTCAGCCTCTGGAAATCGTGCCATGAAAGTTTCACCTTATATGTTATTCTCCGTCGTGGTCACCGGTAGATGAACCGCGGCGATATGAACTTTTTGGGCGAATGTGATTGGCGCCGGGGTTGGGATTTTCCTGGAAGGGCTAACTCGCCCCCCCATTTTGAACCCAAGAGTCCCAGAAGGGACAACAGGTCTCGAGCCTGCCGCGTTTGGACTCTTCAGACCCCTTGGAGACAGAAGATTAGTCCGCTCTGCCACCCCGGCTCCGGAGCTTCCTCTTCAAGCTTCTGGTTTATATCTGTTGGCCCTGGTTGGGGGGGACGAGGATAGGCTTATCTGGACGGGCAGAGAAATGGCGGCGGGAGATTTGGATGGCTCTTCGAGATGATGCGCTGGAGTTCCACAGGAAATCAAGGGGTAAGATCGCCATCAGGAGCAAGGTTCCCTGCGGCACACGAGAGGACCTGAGCCTGGCTTACACCCCGGGAGTGGCCGAGCCCTGCCGCGAGATCGCTAAAAATCCGGAGATGGTTTACGAATACACCTCCAAGGGGAACCTGGTGGCCGTCGTCACCGACGGCTCCGCGGTCCTGGGCCTCGGCGACATCGGTGCCGCGGCATCGATGCCGGTGATGGAAGGGAAAGCGATCCTCTTCAAAGGGTTTGCCGACGTCGACGCCTTCCCCATCTGCATAGATTCAAAGGACGCCTCGGAGATCGTGGAGACGACAAAGAGGATAGCCACCGTCTTCGGCGGGATTAACCTGGAGGATATCAGCGCACCCCGCTGCTTTGAGATCGAGGATCGGCTGAAGCGAGAGCTGGACATCCCCGTCTTTCACGACGACCAGCACGG
>LGFT01000056.1 GCA_001509375.1 Methanothrix harundinacea
GGAATCGTCGTTGATAACGATCGCGGAGTATTGATATGTTAATTTGGAACGGTTGTACTAGGAGTTCCGATCCTCCTGCATGATAAAGAGGCTGGTGGCTTCACCCCCGGCTAACTGTGGGGTGATGGGGCAAAAGATTATTAAAGATCAAGACCTCATAATAAGGATCACTATAACAGAACCGAAAGTCACCTCGGGGAAGTCGAGACGATTTTTCCATGGCATCGATGACTCCACGACACTCTCCCATCCCCCCGGGCACCGGTTTTCCTGCTCCGAAAGCCTCACGAGGGTTCTTCGAAGCATCGACTTATGCCAAAGTCACAAAACCTCGGAGGCCGGATAGGCGGGCCACCACCGGAGCCATGCGGCCGAATGGTTTCATTGGGATTTCTTCCTCCCCTGAGGCGCTGTTTCGGTGACCCATCCCCGGATACAGGAAATCGTTGGGCCGGTGGGCTATCCTGCTGAAGTTAAGGCGAGGAGATGATGAAGAATGAGAGTAAAGGAATTTGAGAAAGATCTTCGGGGTCGGTTGATCTGTCCCTTGTGCGGGGTTCGGTTCTGGATGAGCAGCCGGAAATCAGGGAGTCCGGTAGTTAAGGCTGACGACTGGAACTGTCCCGGCTGTGGCGAGAAATTAAGGCTACCTGAAGAGGTTTTGGTATGACCTTGCGAGGGCGTGCCATTGATGATAACCCCCATCTGAGGCCGAAGAGTTCGAACGGCTTTTCTGCCATTTTGGCAGACGTTCAGCATAAATAGAGTTTGTTCCAAGGAGGAGGTTCGTAGTGAATGGTGGGGTGTCATCGACATCGTAAACCAACTCTGGCGGTTTCTTAGGCATTTGTGGTCCAGCCTAGAAGTTTGCAGTTTGAATTTTCTAACCCCCCTCGCGTTCAGTGGTCGAAGTGGAGCCGCACCCGGCATATCCCATCCTTCGAGTCGACGCTTACAGAGTTTGCGTATCTGTTTATCATGAAGCCAGAGAAGACGGCAGCTGAGGGTCCGCCCCTCAGAAGCTCCTCCTCGTCCGGCCTCGTCGACGCCAGGACAAGGGGCACACCACGATACCGGGCAACGACATCCAGGTTAAACTCGTCGAAGGCTACGTCGACATCGATATCCCCCTCTGCCAGCTTCGAAGAGCTGACGGCCTCGAAGAGCTCATTGGTGGCGGATATCGCCCGGAATATCACCTCCCTCCTCGCCCCCCAGGCCGACCCCTGCCTCTCCATGAAGTTGAAGATCGAGTCGGCGTCGTCGACGCCGGGACGGAGGACGAGCTGCCCTCGCTTTGCGATCCCGATCCTGAAGAGGAGGTTCAAGAGGACGACCAAGACCGCTGCGAGGGATAGGGAGGAGCTGAAGATCGGAGAAAGGATGGGGGGGACGGTGTCGTAGAGGCCAGGGAGGACGTCAACGGAGAGGCCCAGGATCAGGGGTATCCCCACCAGGAAGGTCCGTCGGGCGTCGAGCATCCTCGACATTATTATCTGAAATCCGGCGACGATCATGAAGCTGACGGAGTATATCAGGGTCGCCCCCATCACCGGCTCTGGCATCACCACGAATATCATGGCGAGCTTGGGGAGGAAGGCGAGTAAGGCGAGGAGAACGCCGATGGAGAAGGCTATCCGTCGGCTCGTCGCCCCCGTTCCTATCGAGAGGCCGATGTTGCTGGAGGAGGTGGACTGGCCCATCGTCCCCACGAGGCCGCTGAATACAACGGAGAGGCCGTCGGCGAAGATCCCCTGGCTGACGTTCTTCATGTCGGTCCGCTTCCATTCGGCGTCGTTGATCTTCTGGCAGGTGGTGATGTCCCCGATAGTCTTGAGGGTGGAGCAGGTTATTGCTATCAGAAAGGGCAATAGTAAGGCGACGTCGAAGGACCACCCGAAATAGTCGAGGTGGGGGACCGCTGCCAGGGGCGCCTTGTCAAAGAGGGTGAGGTGGTCGGCGGTGAGGATCCCGAGGGGGATGGAGGCGAGGTAGCCGATGGTCATCCCCACCAGGACCGAGTAGAGCCTCAGCTTCCCCCGGGACCAGACGCTGATCCCTACCATCGTACCCAGGGTTACGAGGGCCACTGCCAGCTCCGGCATCTCGGTGACCCCGGAGCCGGTGGATCCATCGCGATAGCAACACCTCGAAGAGCCCGGCCACGGAGGTCATCCCGAAGAGGAGGTGGAGGCCGCCGACGTTCGCCGCCAGGAGGGAGGCGGATAAAAACGATGGTCCGCAGAGGGAGGGGCAGAGGTACCCTGAGCCGACGCCCCGCCGGTTGAGAGCGTGGAGAACCGTCCCCATCCCCGCCGCCAGCATAGACATGCTGACCATGAACTCCGCCTCCTCGGGGGTCCCGCCGATGGACCTCACTATCACCACCGGGAAGATGAGGCTGATGGTGATGAGGAAGACGTGCTGGAATCCGAGGAGGAGGGTCGCCGCAAGGGGCGGCTCGTCGTCGACGACGTAGGTGAGATTGAGCGGTCTCTTGGCCATTTTGGTCTTGGTTCAAGTTTTGGAGAATCGACTTAAACGATTATCGGTGGTCCATCTTTGCGGTGACAGATCGATGGGTCGAGGGCTCTACCCAGCGACCCATCGATGCTGTAGCGGCTCGATGGCCTCTCTCATGGGGAGCTTCTCTGATGGCAGATCTTCAGGGTCAGGACGTTCTCATCCCCATCTCTCTGGTACGCGACACCGTCGGTGAGGGTCCTGATGAAGTATATCCCGAGACCTCCCACCACTCGCTCCTCCAGAGGGAGATCGACCTTTGGCGCCGGGGCCTGCAGGGGGTTGAAAGCGACCCCATAGTCTCTTATCTCCACGACGACGCGATCATCCTCCACACCGCATTTTATCTTGATCTCGTCACTGTTGCTATATTTTATTATGTTGGTGCAGGCCTCGTCTACCGCCATCATCAAGTGAAAAATCTCACGCGAATCAAGTCCGGATCTCCTCACCGATTCGAGGACGAAATCGCCTACTTTAGACAGATCGTCCAGAGAGCTTTCGGTTTTTAGATCGAAAGTTTCCCTCATTCCATCTTTCCCCCCTTCAGCACCATGAGGGTGATGTCGTCGAACTGGGGTTCTCCTTTGCTGAAAGCAAGGACTGCGCCTGTGATTTCCTTGACAAGATCTGCCGCCGATAGATGGCAGTTCTTCTTCACGGTCTCAAAGAGCCTCTCGGCCCCGAACTGGTCGAGCCCATCGTCGACGGCTTCGGTCACGCCGTCGGTGTAGAAGACGACCACGTCCCCCTCCGCAAGCTCTATCTCCCTCTCCTCCATCTCCGCGTCCTCCATTACCCCCATGGCGATCCCTCGGGTCTTCAGAAGGGTGAGATCGCCTGTCTTGCCGTTGAGGACGAGGGGCGGGTTGTGACCGGCGTTGACGTATCTAAGGGTCCGGGTCTCTTGGTCTAGGATCGCATAGAAGAGGGTCACGAACATCCCCGATTTCGCGTCGGCTGCGATCAGGTCGTTGGCGCTCTTTGCGACCTCTTCCGCCGTTTTATCTCCGGCTGCGCTCGCCTTGACCGTCGCTCGAGAGAGGACCATGAAGAGGGCTGCAGGAACGCTCTTTCCCGAGACGTCTGCGATGACCAGGCCCATCTTCCCGTCCGATTGGGGGATGAAGTCGTAAAAGTCGCCGCCCACTTCCTTTGCAGGATGGCTGGCGGCGGCGAGATCGAAGCCTTTCAGCTGGGGTACCGTATCTGGGAGGAAGCTTTGCTGGATCTCACGGGCTATATTCAGCTCCATTTTCTTCTTCTCCAGCTCCAAGAAGTACTTGTCCCGCTCCTCTGCAGTCTCCCTTTCCCGTATCAGGTTTGTTATCATCATGGCGAAGATGAAGGCCCCGACGGAGTTGGACGCTATCATGGGGGCGGCGGTCCCCCGGACGACGATCAGCGCCTCTTGCCAGGGCTCGGCGATCAGGAGGACGAGGAGCATGTGGAGGGACTCGAAGAGGACTGAGAGGATCACAGCCCCCACCACTCCCACAAATCTCCGCCGGTTCAGGATGTAGACGAGGCCAGCGAGGGATCCCGCCAGGATCGTGGCGATAGAACAAGCCAGTCCGGTGAACCCACCCTGGAGAAACCTGTAACCCCCGCCGATCAGGCTGGCCCCTAATCCGACGACGGGACCGCCTACAAGCCCCCCTATCACTGGCCCCAGGTCCCTTACGTTCGCGATCACCCCGAAGACCTCAACCCCTGACACCGTCCCAAAAACGGAGAAGGCTCCGAATATCAGCACCATCACCGCCTGGTTCTTCGCTGTAAGCCTCCCGTCGAGGATCTCGGAGAAGCTTCTTGTCCTGGTGATAAGATAGGCTGCGACCACGATGACGCAGATCTTCTCGATCAGGGTGAGGAGGACTGAATCGATGATCGCCGCCATCTGCGCCTCTCGCCGGGTTCGGTTGAGGGGCCTATCGGGAAGGCAGGTCCTGCCTTCCGAACTCCCCCAACGCCTCCTCTTCGCGGTCGTATATCTCGAAGAGCTGAGTGAAGCCTGCTATCTCGAAGGTCTCCCTGACATAGGGGTGGAGACGGGCGAGCTTCAGGTCGCCGCCGGCCTTTCTCAGCCTCTTCAGGGACGCCAGCATCACCCTGAGGCCAGAGCTGCTGATGTAATCCACCCCGGAAAAGTTCGCCACGATCTTTCGGCAGCCCCCATCGATCAGCCCCTCCATCCTCTTCATAAGCTCCTCCGACGATGGAGCGTCGAGCCGTCCCACCGGAAGGATGATCTCAACGTCCCCCGAACTTTTATTATCGATTTTCATGGGATCATCTCACGATGCCGCTATGGTCGTCCGCTTCGGCCCCCTAATCTGTGGAAGAGTTCGACCTCAAAGATCCGGGGCTTGCGGCCCTCCTGACCTAGATATCGAATCTATTGATAAATAAGGCCATCGAAGAAGAGCCCCCAGAAATATCTGCTCTATCGGTCCTCGTGACAGCCTCAGGGCCCATCGCCCTTTTGCGGATATCTCCTCGAAATAATAGCTCGTCTTCTCAGCAATTATGGGATACGTGCCTGGCTCCAGATCTATCTCGTAATTGCCGTTGCAGTCTGTGATTGCGAGCTGGGAGTTCACATATGCGTCGGTGAGCAGAACCTTGGCGATCAGAGGGTCGCCTTTCTCATCGATTACCTGAACCTGAATTGCGCCATAAGTTCCAGCATTCTCCGACCCAGAAACTCTGACATATTCCAGGCAGCCCTGGGGCAACCTTGATCAGTTCTCCTCTGATGAGCGGATTTGTGAGAAGATCACAGATTAAGGACGAAGATAGAAATTCATGGACTGGTCAATCTTCTCTGTGCGTATATTGCATACCTTAAACACCGATGTATTTGCCTGAGGCTACTGGGCGACATTGGCAAGAATGTTGGTGAGAACGTCGGGATAGCAGAAGGAGATTTATGAGCGCGTCCCGTTCCTCGCTCCCAAAGGCATATTAGATGGAAGATGTGGGTCCCCCCAATAAAACCAACGGGCGCCCGAAAGATCGCTTCGTATTATTTTTTGCGAAATTTTAGAAAATATTGATAACATTTAAGTAGTAGATATTACTTAAGCAGACCTGAGGTCTTAGAATGAATAAGATCACGGCAATCTTCCTCCTCCTGGCCTTATGCATCGCCGGCGTGGAGGCTCATGATACGTGGCTTTCGTCCACCAGCGGATGGGTGAGTCAGGGGGACTTGGGCCTGGTACAGATGACCGAAGGACACTCTTTCGTGCCCATGGGCCCACCACCAGGGGATATATCCCTCAAGGTGATCAGCCCTGATGGATCTGATGAGACTTTCGAGTCGACCAATACCAACGGACCTTACTATCGTTTCGACTTTGGGGTGGATGATCTGGGGCTCTACGTAGCAGCGGCAAAACAGCATGAAGGAGCCCTGACCTTCGTCCACACCAACTTCGGAGCATCAGACGAGGAGATGGAAGGTTACGACGAGATCGACTGGGACGGCATCGACTCCAGCGAATGGGACTCTGACTGGTACATCGCTGAGGCCTACGAGGACATGGTGAAGTACTCCAAGGTCTTTTTGGTGGCTGAAAACTCGGACTTCGCCTCCGCTTCGGTTCCCGTAGGCCAGAAGCTGGAGATAGTCCCCCTCGACAACATCACCACCCTAGGAACCGGCGACTTCAAGTTCCAGGTGCTCTTCGATGGCGAGCCAGCAGAGGGGCTTGATGTGAGCCTCGCGACTACAGGGGAGCACTCCGTTGCGGAAGGCGAAACCGACGAAAATGGTGAGGTCACATTAGAGATACCAGAGCCCGGATTCTGGGTGGTCAAGACGGAGTACAAAGATGGTGAGATGGAGGTTCTGCCCCAGCACGGACCCGACGCCGTGGACGAGAGCTTCGTGGGAACCGGCTACTTCTCCATTCTGACTCTGAGGTCTGACTACATCAAACCCGAGGCGGACTGAATTCCAGAACCTGCCTCAATCTTTATTTTTCGATCAGCCCGGCGAGGGCGGCCAACGCCTCATCCGTGGTGAAGGGTATATCCCCTATCTCGTAGCCGTCATCTTTCAGGGTGCAGAATAGGTCTGGAATGGTGGGAAGATCGAGCCCCAGGCCCTTCAATAGGCCCCTTTTCACCAGCACCTCTCTCGCGGGGCCGAGTTCGACGACTCTTCTGTCCAGGAGCAGAACCTGGTCTGCGATCCTGGGAACGATGTTGACATCGTGAATGGCGGTGAGTATGGTGGTGCCTTTCTTCTTCAGATCACAGATCAAGGAGATCACCTCCTCCTTCGACCGAGGGTCCAGGTTAGATGTGGGCTCGTCCAAAACCAGAACCTCGGGCTTCATAGAAAGAACCGAAGCCAAGGCGGCTCTTTTTTTCTGGCCGAAGCTAAGGTTGTGAGGACACTTCTCCGCCATCTCCGACAACCCCACCACCTTCAGGGCCCAGGACGTGTTCTCCTCCACCTCTCGGTTTGAGAGGCCTAGGTTCCGGGGCCCGAAGGCTACATCCTCCCAGAGGCTAGGCATGAATAGCTGGTCTTCGGGGTCCTGGAAGACCAGACCAACCCTCTCTCTCACCCAGGGGAGGTTCGCCTCTTCGACTTTCTTTCCCAGGATGCTAACCGATCCCTTCGCTCCAAGAAGGCCATTGAGATGGAGGAGGAGGGTCGATTTGCCAGCCCCGTTTGGCCCCAGAAGAGCAACGGAAGTGCTGCGCTCAATGCTGAACTCGACTCCGTCTAAAGCTAAAGTTCCGTCAGGATAACGGTACGATAAACCAATAACTTCAATCGCAGGATTCATGCCTCAAACCTCACACCACCGCCAGATGGTCCAGCCCCTGGAGGCCGAAGGCCAAGACCAGGACCATCAAAGCCTTGACGAGATCAAAACCGTTGATCTTGAATCTTTCAGAGTCCGGCAGGTGGCCGTTGTATCCTCGGGAGACCATCGCCTTGTAAATCCGGTCCGACCTCTCGTAGCTCCTTATAAAAAGCATGCCCAGCGCCGCCCCCAATACCCTGGCAGTGGGCAAGTCGGTCTTCTTGGTGAAGCCCTTGGATGATAGTGACCGGGTCATCGAAGTGAACTGCTCCCGTAGAAGGAAGAGGTACCGGTAAGCGAACAGAAATATCTGGGTGACGGTCTCGGGAAGTCCCAGGCTTCTCATGGCATGGATGGTGGTGTTGAAGGGTGACGATCCGAAGATCGGGTAGATCAAGACCACCGCTGCCAGACCTCTAGTCATCATCAGCAGCCCCTGCTCCAACCCCTCGACGCTGAAGCTGAGGCCGTATAGGGTCAGAGCCATATCGCCGTCCATGGTCAGGGGCAGTATCAGAGGGAATGGAAGAAGAAACAACGCTGGCCACTTTATCCCCTGGGAGACGTAGGCGAAAGGCAACCTCGATATCAAAAGAAGGCCGATCGAGATTGCAAGGCCCAGGAGAGCCACGGCCAGGCTCTTCAAAAGTACGATGGAGAAGATCAGAACGAGCATGGAGACTATCTTGACCCTCGGGTCCCACCGATGTATCGGCGAGCTGAGGTGGCTGTAACCGTCTATCTCCAGATGGCTCATCAGATCCCTCTCGGGGTAGACTTCCCATTTTTATGCATCGTTTTGCTCTCTCTTCTACCTGCCTTTCCTAGAGACGTATAACATGGAGATCCCAGCTATGCCCAAGAGGTAGCCGAGGCCCGCCGCCGCCTTCATGGGAAGGGGAATCTCCTCTGAAGTCGCATCATCCCCTTCCTGGCTCAGAGAAAGCTCGGCCCTGTGGCCGACGGAAGAGGAGACGAAGGTCATATCCTCGATCTTGTCGCCCCTCTTCGGCTCAAAGATAAAGGTGCCTTTAGAGTCGGCGACGCCCTCAGCGTAAAGTTCTCCATCCTTGTAGACTTCGATCTCGGCTCCCTGGGCAGGGGTTCCATCGTCGTAGATCGTGTTCAGTTGGACCTCTTTGATCTGGTAGCCGATGAGCATTCTGTGGGCGGTGGAGGTTCCGGCCGAAAGCAGTAGCGCTAAGGCCAGAACGACCAAAAGTTTCTCACACTGATTCATCTTTTGCGTCGCCCCCTCCATACGAGGAAGGTCATCGGCAGCATCGCCAGCGCCACCACCTTCGCCGTTGAAGCATCGTACCGTTCATCTGATATCGCTATGGGGAGCTCCTCTTTATGCCCTCCAGCCGAGAACTCGATGAGCCAGTTTCCAGTTCCCTTTCCCGGGAGGCTCAGGGCGTACTTCCCGCTGGAGTCGGCTTGATCCTCGCAGTAGAGGTCATAAAGGCCCGTGGTGGCATTCTCTCGGTAGACCTTCACCAAAGCGTCGTTGGCGGGCGTTCCATCGTCGAAGATGGCGTAAGTCTCCACGTTGATCTTCTGGCCTACGAACATGCGGTGGGCGCTGGACGATCCCGATCCCAGGACCAAGGCCAGCAATATCAGAACGATCCATCTCTTCATCTCATGCACCTCGAATTTGGCCTGCCTTTGCCGGCACCAGCATCTCTGGCTTCACCTTGTCAAGATATCCTGCAGTCGTCCCCAGAACCGCCGCCTCGATGATGACGATGGGGATATGGGCCATCAGGACCAGGGTCGCAATCTCGCTGAATCCCTCCCCAAGCAGCAGAAGCTCTGCGGAGAGGAGAAGAACCGCCCCCAGGACGGCAACCGCTCCCGCCACCGCCCCGAATACGATCTCCCTTCGGGGATATCCGAAGCCCCGGCGGCGTTCGAAGACCTGCCAGGCCAGGAGGGCCGGGATTCCCATGTTGAGGCTGTTCACCCCGATGACGCTGATGCCGCCGTGCTGGAAGAATATGGCCTGGAGGGTCAGGGCTACCAGGACGCTGACGAAGGCCCTCTTTCCCAGGATAATGCCTGCGAGCCCGTTCATTATCAGGTGGACCGAGGTGGGTCCGACGGGAAAGTGGACGAGGCTGGCGACGAAGAGAGCTGCGGTGATCAGGGATATTCGGGGGATCTCCTCGGCCCTCACGCCTCGGAGGGTCAGAAAGAGAAGGATTCCGCTGAGGACGAATCCTGCGGCCAAAACCTCGAGGGGAAGAACCCCATCAGATATGTGGACCAAATCTTCTCACCTGTTGATGGATCAGAGTGACCAGAAGGTGAGGTAGGCTGTAGGTGTTATCTGATCGTATTCCAGCTCGTCGCCCTCGGCATAGTTTCCGTTCTCATCGTCGCTTAAAGCGGTCCAACTCCCGCTATCATCGATGGTGGCCTCAAAGGTCACAACCCAGAGGCCGGGAAGGGAGAGTTCAAACTCCAGCTCTCCTTCGGAGGTAGTGCCTGAGACCTCCACATCCTGAGCGTGTTTTATTGTCAAAAGCTCTTCTGGGGTCCTCACTACCATGGCGCTGTAGTCTCCGCCGATAGGTTCGCCCTGCCAGGTGACTTGGGCCTCAAAGATGTCGCCCCTCTCAAGGCCGATTGGGTCCACACTGGGGACGATCTCAAGCCCCTCTCCTGAAGACCAGTCGGAGTTTATGCCCGAACCTGCCAGGATCAGAACTCTGCCGTATTCCTGGATTAGGGATGCAGGGCCGCTGATCCCAAACCACTCCATGTCGGTGAGGCGGGCCCCCTTCTCCAGGTCCAAGATGTAGCAGCCCTCCCCCTCGATCTTCACAGCGCCCACAAGGCCGTCCTCCTGCTCATCGAGGTCCAGGTCCTCTGAGGAGCCGTCGGGGGATATCGCCCTTGCCATCGATAGGCAAGGGGCCGTCTGTCCCTCGTCGACGTGACCGTAGGTGATCCAGACATTCACTTCGGAGGGGGCCGAGATCTCCTCTGGAAACTCGGCGTAGAGCATGTGGCCGCATGAGACAGATATCAATCCTGCCACGGCCAGAACAAAGAGACAAGTCAACCTCATATCAATCATCTCGGCATACGATACCAGTATTAATAAACGTATCTTCGTAAGACTTAATAATATTAAAATTGGATAGATATGCTCTGAAATAAATGAAAACGGTGTAGGTTACCTAACCCACACCGATAGTGTCGAGGTGTAGCTGGAAGAGTCGTATGGAACGACGTCGCCCACCTTGTAGTGATCGCCGCTCTCGTAGGTTGCAGTCCACTCGCCAGCTCCGGGGATAGTGTAGGACGTGCTCACGAGCCACAGACCTCCCTGGCTGAAGTTAACGGTGAACTCGCCGTCATCGCCAGCGACTCCGGTTTGGACGTCCGCGCCGGAGTGGGCGTCCCAGGTCCAGTAGTAGGCTGAGTAGGTGGCGTTGACCGGCTCGTCTTCGTACATAGCAACGAATGTGATGTTATCGGCGGCCCCGATCTCGTAGGGAGCTACCTCGGTCGTGATCTCCAGGGGGAAGCCCGCGTTCCAGCCGCCTGTCTTCTCATCGCCTACGTGTATTATCGCCTTAGCGAAGCTGGCCGAGAGCCTGGGGTCGCTGGGAGAGCCATGCCAGGCCGGGTCGTAGACGCCCGGGGAGCGGACGGCCGCGAAGACGTAGTCTCCGTTGACGCCTGGTGTTACCTCCGCGTTGGAGTATCCGATCCATCCGAAGCCGGGAAGCCAGTCCCCGGTCTTCATGGTCAGATCCTGCCTATTGCCGTCCGGGGCGATCAGGTAGTGGGCGTCCATCAAGGGAACGTAAATCCCTGTGGCGGAGGTCGTATGGCCGAAGAAGGAGTAGACGGTCAGGGGTTCACCCGCGTCCGCTATATCTCTCGTCTCAACCCAAAGGCTGTGAGCGCTGGCGGATATCGCCAGCAGGCTCAGCAGAGCCATCGTGGTTACAAAGTACCGTTTCATCATAACACCAAATGCTACAATTTGGTTATATCATATAAATGCTACCATCCTGCCCTCACCAAATTTTATTACTTCGTGAGCGCAGAGGATCACGAATACCCCGAACTTTAGGGCGGGGTGGCCGCACTCAATTAGATTTTGAAAAACGAACGAAATGGCTAGCAATCGGTCCTTTGGCAATAATCCGGACACAAGATTCTACCTGGGGTGAGCGCTCCGAGGCTTTCAGAACGGTATATCTATAGAGGGATGCCATCGATTTCCTTAATACATCCCGCCTCGACCCATTATACGACGTCCTCAGCCTCATCCCATACCCTGACCTTCAAGCAGCGTCGAGTGAGAGTGGAAAAATTCCACCCGGGTTTACTCGTAAATGATTAAGAAATCTATATCTAAAAA
>LGFT01000057.1 GCA_001509375.1 Methanothrix harundinacea
CTCGAAGGTCGTAATGGTCTCTGAGAGGCGGTTTCTGGAGGGGCTGGTGGAGTGGCTCGCCGTCTCCCTCAAGGACGAGCTATTCTGCGAGAGCTGTCCCGTGGCAACCCCCCCCCTCTTCGTCCCCGAGAGGATCGACGCCCTGGAGAAATTTCTTCGACCGCTTCTGCATCCCAGAGGAGAGGTACTGGAGATCTGCTGCGGGAGCGGTATGGCCACCCAAGCCCTGAAGGAGTTGGGATTTCGTCCCTGGACCGCGGATCTGGACAGCTGCGAGATCTGCAATGCGTTGAAGTCGGGATATCTCGATCCCGAAAGGGCGATGGTCCTCGACGCCCGGCTGATGGACCGCTTCTTTCCTCCTCACCACTTCGATATGGTGGTGGGGTTCATGGTGGGGCTTATCGACGAGGTCAACTGGGAGGCTCGGATGGTGGCCGAGGCCTTGACCTCTGCCGGTTGGGATGCTGAAGTGGTGGCAAATCCCGACGACCTCGGTATCTACGACCAGTGGGCCTGCATAGGACGGCCGAATAAGCGACGAAAGGTTAATAGAGTCTCAGATCGAAACTAGGGCAGGGGTGATGCTTGTGCCTAAGTTCAAGAAGAGAGATGCGGAGAGAAAGGGCGACAAGAAAACTGAGAACCTGGAGAAGAAGCTGATCGAGGAGAACCTCGAAGATCTAGTGGGCACAGGCGGTGAGGAAGAAGAGTGACAGAGTTGTTGGTTGAAATCAGAGCCGAAGGCAGAGTCTCTGAAAGAAGGATAGACCTCGCGAGGGGTCTCACCTACGAAGACCTCTTCGATCGGCTGAAGATAAACCCCGAGACGGTGGTGGCACTCTTCGAGGGCCACCCCGTTCCAAACGACGAGCTGGTAATGCCCGGTGGCGTTGAGATCGTTCGGATCGTCTCCGCGGGATGATAATCTCAGCTGCTGCTGAGCTTTTGGCTCAGGTTCTTCAGTCTATCTATATTTTCCATAACCCTCGTAGACTCTTTCTTCTTCTCCTCCTCGAAGTGTCTGATGATCTCCTCGAGGGATATGGTGAGCCGGTAGACCTTCATGGGTCTTCCCTTCCCGTCCTTCTTTATCTCCCGCTCCTCGACCCAGCCGTTGTTCCGGAGAGTTCTCATGGCGATGCTGACCTCCGGTTGTCGGAGGTTCGATCCGATCTCGATCTCTCGGGATGTGGCCTCATCGACGTTGGCGAGGTAGGTGATCATGCTGGCGACATTTCGGGGGATGCCGAGATCCCGCATAACCTCTACGAACTCCCGGTCGTCGTCGTCCAGAACTTTGACCGAAAATTGTCTCATAATAATCACATCTATTTTTCTGGTTACAAATTCATTCTCATATAAATAGCTTATTTTTGTTTGCCGCGAAAGATTATAGATTCAGCATCTGTTGACCCTATAAGCCGGTCCCAAGCGCTCTCCTTTTCTCAGGTCTACCAGATCTTCCAAGATCTCGGCCATCTGATCCTCGTCCAAATCGATATCGAACCTCCTCTTCAAATCTGCGCGGATCTGATCCGGTGACATAGGGAGATCTGAGTCGGAAAGGACCCTTTCTGTGAAGCCCACCAGGTCTTCGTGAACCGCCCAGGGGTATACGATCCACCTCCACTCGGTTATCTTCTCAGCGTAGTAGTTCGGCTCGAACTCAGAGCTGCTCTTGTGCTGGAGGACCGCGGTTCTTGTCTCTTTTGGCCCCAGACTTTCCACGTAGCTGACGGCTATAGTGAGGGTGTCGCCGGTGTCGGTCACATCGTCGACGATCAGGACCTTCTTGCCGGAGATCTCCGTGGCCAGGGGGAAACGGATCTGCGCCTCGTTCTTCTTCTGGGCTCCAATCCCCCAGTGCTCGACCTTCATGCTGGTTAGAAGGTCGAAGACGAGGAAGTCGCAGACTACCCGGGCCGGGACGTAGCCGCCCCGGCCGATGGCCACCACCAGATCAGGGCGCCAACCTGAGGACTTAATCCGTCGGGATAGGGAAGTTGCGAGATCGTAAAACTCGCTCCAGGTTATGAGATCGCAGGAGAAGGACTCGGGATTCATCGGAGAGGGTATCGACTTTCAGATTTAAATATTTTCAGCACGAGACGGCTTTTCTGACCATGCAGCCTTCTGCCCGGAGAGGGAAATGACGAGAAGGTAAATATACCATATTCTGCATCGCCTGGACGTATGGCAACGAAGCTGGACCCCTGGGGCGCAGTCTCGATAGACGATTACTCGAAGCTCTTCGAGGAGTTCGGAATATCGAGCTTCGAGGAGATTCTGCCCCAGATCGACGATCCCCATCCATATATGAAAAGGCACATAATATTCGGCCATCGCGACTACCAGAAAGTCGCCTCAGCTATGAAGGAGAAGAAGCCCTTCGCTGTGATGAGCGGGTTCATGCCCAGCGGAAGGGTCCATCTCGGCGGGAAGATGGTGATGGAGGAGATCATCTGGCATCAGAAGCATGGGGGGGACGCCTTTGTAGCCATCGCCGACATGGAGGCCCACTCGGTTCGGGGGATAAGCTGGGCGAAGTGCAGAGAGATGGGGATCGAGGAGTACATCCTCAGCATCATAGCTCTGGGGCTTGAGCCGTCGGCCACCATCTACTTCCAGTCCAAAAGCGGGGCCGTCCGGGATCTCGCCTTCGAGCTGGCGGCCGCCGCGCGGTTCTCGGAACTCGCCGCCATCTACGGTTTCTCCGGCGAGACTAACGTCGCCCACATGATCTCTGTCATTGTCCAGAGCGCCGACATCCTCCACCCCCAGCTCCCTGAGAACGGGGGTCCGAAGCCGGTAGTCATCCCCGTCGGATCGGACCAGGACGCCCACATCAGGCTCACCCGGGACCTGGCCAGCAGGATGAGGAAGTTCCTGGTGGAGGAGAGGGAGGGGCGCGTCAGCCTCCGGGGGAAGGCGGCGGGGCCTGACATCATCGAGGCCGCCGCCGCTCGCCTGAAGGAGATGGGGTACAAAAAGGTGAAGCGGTACGAGGAGCACATCGACGTCTTCGACGCGAAGGCGAAGGACGCAGGGAAGGTGGAGGAGATGATGAGGGTGTTTGAGGTGGAGGAGGGCGGATACGGCTTCGTCCCGCCGGCGTCTCTATACCATCGGTTCATGACTGGCCTCACCGGAGGCAAGATGTCATCCTCGCGGCCTGAGAGCCACATCGCCCTCACCGAGGACCCCGAGGAGGCGGCGAAGAAGGTGATGAGGGCCGTCACCGGCGGAAGGCAGAGCCTCGCCGAGCAGAAGAAGCTCGGAGGCGAGCCTGAGAGATGCACCGTCTACGAGCTGATGCTCTTCCACCTATCCGAGGATGAGTCCGAGCTTCAGGAGATCTTCGAGGAATGCAAGAGCGGCGAGAGGATGTGCGGGACCTGTAAAAAGGAGGCGGCCGAGAGGATCAGGGCGTTTTTGATCAAGCACCAGCGCGAGAGGGAGATCGCGCGGGAGAGGCTGCCGGAGTACGGGCTTTGAGGAAACCGTGAAGTAATGGAGTGAGTACGGAATGGCAGACCTGTCGAGCTTATACTTCATGGGTTGAACCAAAACTGGCACATCCCATTATTGCCCTAAATAGTTATCTTCTGCAAAAACCGTTGGGGAGGGCTCCGCTTTCATCCCCAGCCTAAAGACGTGGGACTTCTCACTCCGCCCTCTCCGCTCCCGCGAGTTAAAGGTGCTGTTCCTTCGATTTGTCCGTCCAAGAATCTCCCCAGGCGACATCCCTGCAGGCGCAGTCGAAGATCTCCTTCTCGCCCCAGATCTTGTCGTCGTCCTCCATCTCGCCGTAACCGCCGACGCAGCATGAGAGCCAGTCCTTGGGGGCCTTGGGCTTGCTCTTCTCGGCGCAGACCTTCATGTTCTTCTTGATGATGAAGGATCCCACGTAATTCTCGTCTATCTCGATCAGGGGATCTTTCCATCCACGGCTTCCGTCAGGATCGGTTAGGAGCTCTCCGATGTGGACTGTACCCTCAGTCACCGTCTCCTCGATCCCCATCTCAGCGAAGCCGTGGCCTGCCACACCTTCCTCGTTGCTCTCGATGCACTCAAGGTTCACCCTGATGTCCTTATTGAAGCCCGAGGCGTACTCGATCTGGTGGTGCATCGAGACCCCCTCCTGGTAGCTCTTGCCTTCCGTTTTCTCCTTCAGTTTGGAGTTATAGACCACCGGGTTTTCGGCGTAGTAGCCGGTGCCGTAGGCGAAGCTTTTGGGAGCGTAGTTCATCTCGTTCTGCTCCACGAAGGATATCTCGCCCTGATGGACCTTCGTCTTGCTCGCTGAGTACTGGCCTGTGTCGGGGTCGAACTTATAGTAGCTCTCCTCCGCTTGGCTCGAGTTTAGCAATGTCGCCGAGTCCAAGCTCCCGCTTCCGTGCATATAGTTTTGGAGCTGGAGAGTTTCTGTGTTCACCTTCTGGTAGACCATGGCGTAGCCGTCGCCCGAGACGTCCTGCACGAAGCTGTGCTCGTTCTCGACGAAGTATCCCCCGGGGTTGCTGGCGGCCAAAGAAGGGCCGAAGGCGGCCAAGGTCAGCATGAGCCCAGCCCAGATTACAAAGACTGAAGCCCAAATTTTCATAATCGTCCCTAAATCCCTCATATATCCATCCCTTTTCCAAATTTGCTGTTGTTGATCGCGATTTTCACATCGACGACCACAAAGATGCTGGATATGGGGTATAAAATTAATCTCAATAATATAAATAGATCTATCGGATAGGGATTACTCAACTTTTTCCTATATGCAAGTATTTTTGAGCATATAGTTTAAAATGGTCAGATTGAGATGAGCATACCGCAACTCAGTATATAGAATATGACTCTGAATATTGTCTATATATGCAAAAGTCGGATAGATGTATCTATTTATTTTATTTTGAATAGCTTTATACATTATTCCCGCAGGGATGAGGACCGTATGAGCATCATGTCAAAATCCGTACTGGCCAGCGTTCTGATCGCGGCGTTTTTTGTTGCCGCAGGGAGCGCTGCAGCTCTATCGGTATCAGGGTCGACTACGGTCCTTCCCTTCGGCGCCCAGGCTGCCGAGGAGTTCAACGCGATGCAGGATGAGATCGAGGTCTCCGTCACCGGCGGAGGGTCCGGCGTCGGGATCAAGAATGTCGCCGAAGGGATCAGCGACGTCGCTATGGCCTCAAGGCCCGTAAAGGACTCTGAGAAGGAGGCTTACCCCGACCAGGAGTTCGTCGAGACTTCGATCGCCTACGATGCAGTCTGCATCGCCGTTAGCGCGGCCGTCTACGACTCCGGCGTCACAGACCTCTCCCAGGAGGACGTCATGGCCATCTACAACGGCGAGATCACCAACTGGGCGGACCTCGGCGGCGAGGATGAGAATATCTACGTCCTCGGAAGAGAGGTGGGCTCAGGCACTCGAGACACCTTCAACGAGATGGTGATGGGCAGCAGCGAGGCTGAAACTCCGGGGGTCACCACCAACCACGGCAGCAACGCCGAAGTCAAGACCGCTATAACGAATAGCGACAAAGCCATCGGCTACCTTGGCTTAAACTACGTCATGGACGGAGACCTGGCGGCCATCGCCTACGAGGGCGTTGAGCCCTCCGCCGAGACGATAAAGGATGGCTCCTACCCCCTGGCTAGAGAGCTCTATATGGTCACCTGCGGTGAGCCCAGCGAGGACGCTTCTGTCTTCCTGAGGTTCGTGACCGGTGAGGACGGTCAGGCCATCGCCGAGGAGCTCGGCTTCGTATCGACGAACTGAGCTTGGACGAGTGATAACACCGCCCGGGGCCCTCTGGGCGCCGGGCCCTCCCTCTGTCTCATTAGGGTCTGGTCGATGACTTTTTTTGCTTTCTGCTCTTAGATCGTCGATCCCCGAGGCCTCGCCTTTAAAGGCGTCGAATTTCATGGGCGGAAGAAATTCTGAAAAGTATTAAGATTCGGGGGCAAACCGCAAAATTTGGTCACAATTCGCAGGCAAATTCGGTGGAAAAACCTACATAAGGAAAGTTCAAAATAAGGAAACTGCAATATCTGTAGTGACGTTAGAAGAAAAAGACGTAAACGAAGAGCAATACCAAGATCTCTACAAGCAGGATGGCAGATAGGAAAGAGTACCTCCGATGTAGATGGGGGTTCTCGCGGAGCGCCTCCCTGAGGGCCTCGTTTCGTTTCATCCTCTCTTGGTAATATTCAATAATAGATAAATATAACGAGCCATTTTGAGTTGGTGGAGACCCATCAGAATTTTTTGGGAGGAGTAACTATAAGGCGACGGAGAACCGCCATCGGAAAATGTAACGAGAATTAAAGCAAGAATGGATCGTTGGATATGAAGATCGACAACCTAAGCCAGGCTTTCAAGGCCGCATCGGCCGGCATTGAGATGGCGATCTCGATTTTGATCGGGTGCCTCCTCGGATACGCTGTGGCCAGCCTCTTCGACGAAGGCTATGGCTACATCGGACTCGTCATCGGAGCAGTTTTCGGCCTGATCTCAGGAACCTACAACCTCTACAGAAAGTATGGTTGAGTGCATATACCATGATGCAGAGGCCCGGACCGAATATTAATCTGGCCAATTAATCTGACCACGCCCTCGTGATATGAAGCTCGTTTTTCGAGCTGAACTCGCCAGAGACTCTGCGACTTTTTGGATATTTCTCTCTTAAATGGGAGAAGGACGGAGCCGCCCGAAAAGTATTAAGCCGATCCTCGCCCAAGCGTTGACCTTCAAAAGGACAATAAACCCGCGAGAAATCGAGATGAAATCGATCCTCATAAAAGGTGCAAGAGAGCACAACCTAAAAGATGTCACCATAGAGCTTCCAAGAGACAGGCTCATCGTCATCACCGGCGTCTCGGGCTCTGGCAAGTCCACCCTCGCCTTCGACACCATCTACGCCGAAGGGCAGCGCCGCTACGTCGAGTCCCTCTCGGCCTACGCCCGCCAGTTTCTCGGCCAGATGAACAAGCCCGACGTCGACTCCATCGAGGGTCTGTCCCCGGCGATATCCATCGAGCAGAAGACGACCTCGAAGAACCCTCGGAGCACCGTGGGGACTGTCACTGAGATATACGACTACCTCAGGCTATTATTCGCTCGCGTCGGGACCCCTCACTGCCCAATCCACGGCGTCAAGATCGAGTCTATGTCCCCGGAGAGGATAGCCGACGGGATCATTGAGGCTGCCGGGAAGGCCGCAGGGGGTGCTGCTGAAGACGGAGATGTGGGGGTGGTGACGGGAATGGGGATGGTCACCATCCTCGCTCCCATCGTCCGCCAGAAGAAGGGGACCTACGGGCAGCTTCTCAAGGACCTGAACTCCGAGGGGTTTTCCAGGGTCCGGGTCGACGGAGAGATCCTGAGGACCGATGATGCGACGGACCTCGAACGGTACAAAAAGCACGAGATCGACGTCGTCATAGACAGGCTCGACCCTCGAGAGGATCGATCGAGGCTCGTCGAGGGCTGCGAGCGCGCCCTCGAAAGGGCCGACGGGCTCCTGATCGTCGTGGACCCTGAAGGAAATGACCGGCTCTACTCCTCGAAGATGGCCTGCCCGGTCTGCGGCATGGTCTTCGAGGAGCTCCAGCCCCGCATGTTCTCCTTCAACAGCCCCTTCGGAGCCTGTGAGGCCTGCAACGGCCTGGGGATCAAGATGGAGTTCGACCCCGACCTCATCATCCCCGATGACTCCCTGTCCCTGGCCGACGGGGCAGTGGCCCTCTATCGAAACCACATAGACGGATGGCGGGGGCAGCACCTCGCCGCCGTAGCAAAGCACTTCGGCTTCGATATATTCACCCCCATAAAGGACCTCACTTCGGAACAGCGCTCCGCCCTGGTTTACGGCTCTCGTGAGCGGATCAACTTCGCGATGTCGATGAATAATGGGAACGCCTACTGGTCCCACAAGGGCCACTGGGAAGGGCTCATACCCCAGTCTGAGCGGCTCTACCATCAGACGAACTCCGATTACCGGCGGGAGGAGCTGGAGAGGTTCATGAAGGTCCTCCCCTGTCCGAAGTGCGGAGGCAGAAGGCTGAAGGATAAGGTGCTGGCGGTGAAGATCGCTGGCATGTCCATCGCCGATGTTGCCGACCTCTCCGTATCCGATGGCCTCGCCCTCTTCGAGAGGCTCGATCTCTCTTTTAAGGAGCAGGAGATCGCCCGCCAGATCCTGAAGGAGATCCGGGCGAGGCTGGGCTTTCTCGAGCATGTGGGCCTCGGGTACCTCACCTTATCCCGGAGCTCCGGCACTCTTTCCGGGGGTGAGGCCCAGAGGATAAGGCTCGCGACCCAGATCGGATCGAACCTGATGGGCGTCCTCTACGTCCTCGACGAGCCCTCGATAGGCCTCCACCAGAGGGACAATGCCAGGCTTATAGAGACGCTGAAGACGCTTCGAGACTTGGGGAACACCCTCATCGTCGTAGAGCACGACGAGGAGACGATTCGAAGCGCAGATCATGTGGTGGACATGGGCCCAGGAGCCGGAATCCATGGGGGTTGGGTGGTGGCAGAGGGATCGCCCCAGGATATTGAAGAGAACCCCGAATCTTTGACGGGCCAGTACCTCTCGGGCAAAAAGGTGATCGAGCCTCCACTTCGCCGAAGGCGAAGCGACAAGTTCGTCCGGATCAGAGGTTGTCGGGAGAATAACCTCCAGAACGTCGACGCCAAAGTCCCCATCGGCGTCTTCACCGTGGTAACTGGAGTATCAGGCTCTGGAAAGTCCACCCTCATATACGATACCCTCTATCGGGCCCTGATGAAGAGGATCTATCGGTCCAGCGAGACAGCGGGGGTTCACGACGAGCTCTCCTTCGACTCGAAGATCGACAAGGTGATCGTCATCGACCAGAGCCCCATCGGGAGGACTCCTCGGTCGAACCCCGCCACCTACACCAAAGTCTTCGACCCCATCAGGCAGGCCTTCGCCGAGACTAAGGAGGCACGGGTTCGGGGTTACAAGCCCGGAAGGTTCTCCTTCAACCTCAAGGGCGGCCGGTGCGAGGCCTGCCAGGGCGACGGCCTGATCAAGATCGAGATGAACTTCCTCCCCGACGTTTACATCGAGTGCGAGGAGTGCAAGGGGTCCCGCTACAACGCCGAGACCCTGGAGGTCAAGTACAAGGGCAGGTCCATCGCTGAGGTCCTGGACATGACCGTCGAGGAGGCGAGAGAACACTTCAAGAACGTTCCAGCCATAAGAAACAAGCTCGACACCCTCCTGGGGGTGGGCCTCGGCTACATCAAGCTCGGCCAGAGCTCCACGACCCTCTCGGGCGGCGAGGCCCAGAGGATCAAGCTGACCCGTGAGCTCTCCAAGAAGGCTACGGGAAGGACGATCTACCTTCTGGACGAACCGACGACGGGGCTTCACTTCGACGACGTCTTGAAGCTGATCTCTGTTTTGAACGACCTCGTTGCCAAGGGGAACACCGTCGTCGTCATCGAGCACAACCTGGATGTGATCAAGTCTGCCGACTACATCATCGACCTAGGCCCTGAGGGAGGGAACGCGGGCGGAAGGATCGTCGCTGAAGGCACGCCGGAGGAGGTGGCGGAGGTCGCGGAGAGCGCTACCGGCTCGTTTTTGAAAGGGAAGCTCTCCGGGCGGGACGAAGCTTCTGACTTCGGAGATGGAAAAGGGTGCAGTGACGGAAAAGCGCAGGGCGCAAACGTTCGAGCCTGAACTGCCTTTTCGTTCCTTTGGGTCGGCATCAACCCAAACTCGAACTCGCGACTATTCCTTTTTGGCGGCGTCGTTGAGCGCCTAATTTTTAAGCTTTTAAGGCCAAGATGATCTGGGGGTTTGTGAAGATGATATCAAAATGGGTTATTGTGTTGATTTTCGCAGCGGCCATCCTATCCACGGCAGGGTCATCCCTGGATATCCGGCAAGAAATGACCGGCACGGCTCTTGATCCCTCTCTCGGATCGACCTCGCCGGCCGCACAGGCGAGTCCCGCCAGCGTCGCCGGGAGCTGGAGCCTGACTCTGGTAGACGCCGCCACCGGGAGGGCGCGGTCCGTGAACGTTGAGATCAGCCAGATCGACGACGTCATCTTCGGTCTGGGCGGCACCAGCGATGGAGACGGGAGCGCGTTCCCCGTCGAGACGGAGCCGAGACCGACCAAAGACGAGGGGATAGAGTCGATGATATGGTGGCTGCACCAGGAGACTGAGCCTGGAGCTGCAACCACGACGGCCCGAAGCCTCTCGATCGGAGCCAGCGGCCTGGTCAGGGGCGCGAGCTTGAGCCTCGATCTCGTCTTCCTGGAGGAGAACGTTCTCCGCAGGCTGGACCTCGTCGTCGCCGGAAATTCGATCACTGGAAGCTACCTGGCGTATGACTCCTTGGGCAGGGTCGAGTCTGGGAGATGTTACGGATATATCCGGGCTGGTTACGGCATGACCACCGGTTCGGGCTACCAGGTCATACCCCTCGGCGGGATGAGATCTCATTGAAGACGGGCGACGATTGACGATTCGGCCCGCTGGCCTACTTCTCGGTGACGGGCACGTACTCGACGCCGGGCCTCCTTCTTGCGACCTCCATCCGATAGAGCTTCATCAGGTCGTAGACCTCGGCGGGGACGTCGGTGGTGACGCAGTCGCCGAGGAGCCGTTTTGCGTCTTCGGCCAGGAAGGGGTGGTCGTGGGTGTACTTCCCGGAGACGAACTCCTCGATGATCACCACGGCCTTCTCCTCGTCGCACTTGCCGTCCAGGATCGTCCTCACGAGACCGTCCATCTGGTTCAGGGCCTTCTGTGCCTGGTCGGCGAGGACGATGGTTTTATCGTCCACCTCGTCGATCTTCTTCTTCTCCAGAAGCTTGACGAGGGAGGTGGCGGGGTAAGATCCGTTCCTGTCCCCCAGCTGGGGGTCAACGGGGCCGAGGGCCGCATGGGGGTCCATGATGATCTCGTCGACGGCGAGGGCGATGAGGGTTCCCCCGCTCATGGCGTAGTGAGGGATGATCACCGTCTTTCTCGCCGGGTGGGCCTTGAGGGCGAGGGCGATCTGGGTGGCGGCGAGGGCGAGGCCTCCGGGCGTATGGAGGATCAGGTCGATGGGCACATCCTTGGGGGTGGTCCTTATCGCCCTCAGAACCTGCTCACTGTCGTCGATGTCGATGTACCTGGCGAGAGGTATGCCGAGGAAGCTCAGGACCTCCTGCCGGTGTATCAGGGTCACCACGACGGACTTTCTTCTCTTGCCCATCTTGACGAGGAGCCTCCTCCGGCTCTGCTCCAGGTACCTTCTCTGGAGCATGGGGACTAAAAAGAGTATCAGGAAGAGGATGACCCATATGTTGCTCAGGAGAGATTCGGCGCCCATCTGGAGCAGGATAGGTTCGTACATTCGGTCTTGTGATAAGATGGAGTTCTATTTAAAATTTGTTGGAGAATCCCTGAGGGGGAATCGCAGGAGAAAAAGGGTTAACATCTTTGGCCACCAAAACTTCGAACGAATTTTAAGCCGCATAGAGGTGAAGAGATGAAAAACGAAGGAAAGGTCGAAGCAGGAGACGACGCGCCACCGTTCTGCCTTCCCGACCAGGATGAGGCAGAGGTCTGCCTTGATCAGCTTTCTGGAAGATGGCTGGTTCTGTACTTTTATCCCAAGGATAACACCTCCGGCTGCACGAAAGAGGCCCTGGACTTTTCAGAGAGGCTCCAGGATTTCCGGGAGCTGGGGGCTGAGGTTTTGGGCATAAGCCCGGACTCGCCAAAGAGCCACCAGAAGTTTCGAGAGAAGCACGCCCTTTCTGTGAGGCTCTTGAGCGACCCCGAGCACCGGGTCCTCGCGGCCTATGGCGCCTGGGGGACGAAGAAGATGTACGGCAAGGAGTATCAGGGGGTTATCAGGAGCACGGCGATCATCGATCCCGAGGGGAAGATCGCCCGGATCTGGAAGAAGGTACGGGAGGTGGTGACCCACATCATCAGGACCGCAAACCTCGACGTGGACAAGATCGTCACCATCGAGGCGATGGGAATCCACATAGGAATCGGACTATCCCTCTTTACCGACATCCCCCTGGTGATAATCAGGAAGAGAAAGTACGGCCTTCCGGGCGAGATCGAGGTGAGCCAGGTGACGGGCTACTCCAAGGGGCAGCTCTACCTGAACGGCATATCTCCCGGGGACAGGGTGATCATCGTCGACGACGTCATCAGCACCGGGGGGACGGCCCTCGCCACCCTGGGGGCTCTGGAGGCGGCGGGGGCCGAGGTGGTGGACTTCGTCGCAGTGATCGAGAGGGGCGAGGGCGCAGAGAGGCTGAAGGCCAAAGGCTACGCAGCCAAGACTATGCTGAGGGTGGATGCCGACGAGTTTGGGGTCAAAATCCTCGAATAGATGCAAAAAAATTCTCCAACTCCTGTCGGTCAGGTTTCGCGGAGCTGTGGTGAGGTTTTGAGCCTGGAGGAGGATCTCAGGGCAGAGACTGAGAAGTGGCTCCTCAGGGCCGAGGAGGCCCTGGAGGCGGTCTCGGCCCGGGGGGAGGAGGGGGAGAGGTTCCGGATCAACGTTGCAGCCTACCTATCCGACTCGCGGCATTTTATGGAGAAAGGCGACCTCTTAAGGGCCTTTGAGGCGGTGATCTGGGCTTGGGCCTGGATCGAGATCGGCCAGGACGTGGAGATGCTGATTCAAGAGAGCGACAGGTCTCTCAAAAATTGACCACGATCGTCCTTCCTTTTAAGAC
>LGFT01000107.1 GCA_001509375.1 Methanothrix harundinacea
ACGGCCTTGTTCTGGTTCAGGACGTTCTTTATGTTGGAGATGGCCTGCTCCTGGGTCACCCCCGGACCGAAGGTGGTGATCGACTGCGCCTCGATGGAGTTTATAGGATAGCTGGGGGAGGTCGTTATGGCGGACCCGGGGACAGAGGTCTGGTAGTCTTCACACCTCCTTGCCCCGTCCTGCCAGTGGGCGTTGGCGTTGGTCCAGGGTATCGCCTTATCCGAGGCCGAGTAGAAGTTCGCGACGTCCGAGAGCCACCCCCCGCAGCAGGCCCAATCTCCACCGCTCCCGCCGTCGAAGTTGGAGTTTAAGTACTGGATCGAGAGCCGGTCCTTGATGTTCCTCTGGACGTTCAGGCCGATCTCCATGACCCCGGTCCCGGCCCAGGCCCAGCAGTCGCCGCAATATCCCTGGTCCCTCTCCGAGGGCGTGTACTTGAGACGGCCGAGAAGGCTGAAGTATCCCAGGGGCTCTGCGGCGAGCCGGGCCGTCACGTTCGGGTCCAGGGGCGCCAATGGCGCGGCCTCGTACTCCTCGACCCACCTCTTCATCTGTTCGGGGGAGGGGCGCATGAGAGGATGCTCAAACTCGGCGAGGAGCTTATCTATGGAACCGTTGTAGTTTCCGAAGTCGTACCTTTGGGCGTTCCTGTCGGTGAGGGTGATCTCGTACCATCCGCCTCCGGGGGCGGTCTGGTTCCATGCGGGTTGAAGGTCCTCGAGGACGACGTATGAGCCTGGTGCAAGATCGCTGAAGCGGTAGCCTCCCACATCATCGGTGACGGTGTTCGCGATCTCATCGCCGTCCTGGATCAGCCTTATCGTCCAGCCCGGAAGGCCCGTCTCGCCCGGGTCCAAAAAGCCGTTCCCGTTCTTGTCGTAGAAGTTGGTCCCGTTTATGGAGAGATGCATCTCCGAATCAGAGAGCGCCGAAGAGGGCTCTGAAAGGGGCTCTATAAAGGGCTCCGAAACGTTATCCACATCGGGGATATCGTTTCCATCCGCGCCCAAAAGGCCGCTGCCGTTCTCGTCGTAGAAGTTGGTCCCGTTTATGGAGAGATACATCTCCGAATCAAAAGGCGCCGAAGAGGGCTCAGAAAGGGGCTCTATAAAGGGCTCAGAAAAGGGCTCAGAAAAGGGCTCCAAAAAGGGCATCGAAAAGTTATCCATATCGAGGATATCGTTTCCATCCGCATCCATCATGGTTGTGGAAACCCCGAAAACGGGCGAGACGAGTACGCTCAAAACCGCTGCCAACACCAACGACACCGAGCACCACGAGCTTCTTTGCATTATGACCCCACTCCCTTCAAGCTTCGACCTCTGAGCACGTATCAAGCTGACATGACCCGAACGGGCCCGACTCGCCGAAGAGTCGAACAAATACCCATTCGAGCCGAGATCCCGATGGGACCTCCAGCTCCGCTCCACATATCTATTTCCTTACAGATGCTCCGTTCATATAAATTGCTTTTTATCGACTGCTTGCAGAATATCTCGAATTCGAGGCGGATGATCGAATATTATATGGTCCCCCTCAACTTCAGCCTCAGAACCTCCCATAAATCAGCCGCATATCAGATGAGCTGCGGGTCAATAAAGAGAAATCCCCCGGCCCGATGGCCGGGGCACTCCATGTTGCATCTCAAAGAACCGTCACGCTTTTGGCGAGGTTCCTCGGCTTGTCCGGGTCCAGCCTCTTTTTCACCGCCAGCTCGTAGGCCAGAATCTGGATGGGTATCGCCTGAATTATCGGGTTGAAGTCGCATGACTCGGGCACCTTTATCCAGTAGTCGAAGGCCGGGCTGTCCCAGTCCGATACCCCGATCACGTATCCGCCCCTGGCCCTGACCTCCTCAGCGTTGGACATTATCCGGTCCTCATTCTCCCTCGAGACGAATACGAAGACCGGGGTCCCCCTATCTATGAGGGCCAATGGGCCGTGCTTCAGCTCCCCGCCCGCAAAGGCCTCGGTGTGGATGTAAGAGACCTCCTTCACCAAGGGCCATCAATACCACCTGGGATGTGTAGGTCTTCGTCGAGAGGACGCAGACCTCAGGGCCCGAGTTCATCATGATAAGCATGTCTCCCTCCCTCGAAAGGGACGATCCCATGACGTTGGTGATGCTCACGATGGTGCTCCCCCTCCTCTTCGCGGCCCGAACTGCGTCCAGAACGTCTGCAGTCTCTCCGGACTGGGAGACGGCGAAGACGAGGGTCCTCTCGGTGAGGAAGTGCTCGTAGTTCTCAAACTCCGAGGCTAGGACGACGTTTACGTGCATCCTCGCCACCTTGGAGAAGAGGTATGTCCCTGAAAGACAGGCGTTATAGCTGGACCCGCAGGCGACGAAGAAGACGCCGAACCCCTCTCTGATCTTCCCTGCGATCCTGCCGATCACTTCAGCGTCCTGAAGGATCGCTCTTTGGATCGTCTCCGCCTGCTCTGATATCTCCTTCAGCATGAAATGCTCAAAAATGCCCTTCTCGGCCTCCTCCCGATTCCATTCTACGGTGCTGACGGGCCTTGATACCTCTCCCTCCTGAAGGTTGTAAAACCTGACGTCTCCCTTCTCTGCCACGACGATGTCATGGTTCTCGAGATAAACCACCTCCTTCGTCCATTCCAAAAAGGGCGATACGTCAGAGGCGAAGAAGGTGCCGTGCTCTGAGACCCCCACCGCCAGAGGCGAGTCCTTTCTCGCCCCTACGATCTTCTCCTCGCCCTCAGAGATCGCCAGGACCGCATAGCTTCCCTTGAGCCTCTCGAAGGCGCGAAAGCACGCCTCCTCGAACGGTCCGAAAGGCTCAAAGGAGGGCCCAACTGACTCCATGTTCCCATTAGGTTCCCCTTCGGCTCTGTCCCGAAAGATCGCTGACATACGGTCCTCTATCAGATGGGCTATCACCTCAGAGTCGGTATCGCTGACGAACCGGTGCCCTCTTGCGATCAGCTCTTCTCTCAGCTCTCGGTGGTTCTCGATTATCCCGTTGTGAATTATGGCTATCTTTCCAGAGCAGTCGGTGTGAGGGTGAGAGTTGGCGGAGGATACCAATCCGTGAGTGGCCCATCTCGTATGGCCTATGCCGGTCGTCCCCTCTATCCCCTCAAGCCCGCATTTGACCCTCAAATCGTCGATCTTGCCGACGTCCTTTCTGATCTCGACGCCAGAGGAGACGACAGCCAGGCCGACGGAGTCGTACCCCCTGTATTCGAGGCACTTCAGTCCCTTACAGATTATCGGAGAGGCTCTCTCCGATCCAGTATACCCAAATATTCCACACGTTCGTCATACCCCCTTCATATGATATTTATGAACTTGATGATGATCCCACCCCGACCGAGCCCAGAGCACCTCGCGATGCCTGCTTCCGACGCGCCTTGCGGCGTTGCCCATCCGGACGTGGTTTTCTAATGCAGATGATCTTATGAAGCCGTTGGGCCCGATGCCGCTAGTCTCTCCCGACGGCTCCCGATGTAAGATCCAGACCTACCCGTATCTCCCTCCTTGCAGATACTTGCCGGAGAGGACGGCTCCGGCCTTCGTCTCTTCCGATACAGGACCGGTTCTGACATAAGTATTTTTTCATTAGCGTCCGCAAGCTCCCAGGGCATTCCGATCTCAACCCACTTCTCAAGATAATCCATCTTCATCTCCACGCCCCGAGAGGCGTGGGGGCTGAGACCGCCGGCCAGCTCAGGCCCAATAAGGGCCTCCATCAGACCTCGAGGATCATCTTATCGGGGACCTCTTTGTCGGCGTGGCGGCGGGCACGCGAGGGGTGGACGTCGCAGGCAGCCGATATTATCGCCCGCAAAAAGCTCCCCCACCACCATCAATTCAGGACGGTTTTATGGGTCTATAAATCAGGATTCTCGCCTCGTCAGACCACCCAGAAGCCTCCCCCTCGGCGTCGAAGGCTCTAGCTCTTATAAAATACGTCCCCGGCTCCCTCCAGCTGTGAGATAAGCTTGTGCTCGTCCCCGAATCCCCATAGCTCGTCTCCGACGCCGTCCCATCTCCCCAATTGAATATATATTTCACCTGATCTCCATCAGGATCTAGTGCCCTCGTCGAATAGCTGTAAGGAACAATAAAG
>LGFT01000013.1 GCA_001509375.1 Methanothrix harundinacea
ATTCATGAACGTATTATGACAGTCCTGGCGACATCGAAGCAACAGGGACTCGATACCCGAAAGATACTGATATCAAGTCTGGCCAGCTAAACACGTACGGCACACTTAATTTTTTGTTGGGATATGCTCCACCACATATTAAATATTCCATGAAATCTTAACCAACCACAATTACTAGAAACTCCTACTTATTTCAGTATCAAGCCCATTTTTCGAATTCCTCAAGTATGTTTAATATATAAAACTCATTTCTTAGAAAAATCAGATTGAAATGGCACTAGCGACGAGCAAGTCAAAATCTTCAAAGCACCAATAAATACTAAAGGCATGTTGCGACACATTACTATGTGGGCCTGTCGAAGCCTTTGCCATCTCTTGATCCACTCTTGATCCAAGTAGAGCTTTGAGCGATCCCCACTGGCCGGCAACCGATGGTTTGCCACTGTTTAGCTTAACCGGGTATCAAAAATAGATTTTAAGCCAAAATGAAGTTCATAGATAGATTAAACCGCCTCAAGGCGCGCCGCGACAGCAATGGCTTCCTGCGCCAGTATAGCTATGAGCAGCCGCTGCGATCTGAGCTGTTCAGCATCGACCAACTGGAGCGGCATGCCAGAGCGCTGGCAGAACGACATGAGATCGATCCAATTCCCGGCAAGGACCTGCTTCTGCCAAGGCTGGCTGAGAACGAGGAGATCCTGCTACAGGCAAACGAGCTGCTTACAGAGGCAGTAGCATCGAATCTGCGGATTGCGCCAGCTTCGGAGTGGCTACTCGATAACTTCTACAAGATAGAAGAACAGATTCGCATTGCCAGGCGGCATCTGCCCAAGGGTTACAGCAAAGAGCTGCCGCATCTGCTCAAAGGGCCGCTGGCCGGTTATCCGCGCGTTTATGACCTCGCCAAGGAACTGGTCCTTCATACCGATGGTCGGGTGGATGCAGAAAGCCTGAAGCGCTTCGTAGATGCGTATCAAACGGTCAGTGTGCTTGACCTTGGCGAGCTTTGGGCAGTTGCGATCATGCTCCGCCTGGCGCTGATAGAGAACCTACGGCGCATATCTCTCTCCATCGCCAAGAGCAAGACCGACCGCAACCTGGCAGGATACTGGGCAGATAAGGTAATCTTGACAGCAGAGACCGATCCCAAGAGAATGATCGTTGTGGTGGCCGATCTGGCCAGCTCAGAACCTCCAATGTCCAGCGCCTTTGTTGCTGAATTTGCCCGAAGGTTGGAAGGACAGAGCTTTGCTCTGGCTCTCCCGCTAACATGGATTGATCAACGACTATCTGAAATGGGAAAGACCACTGCGCAAATGGTCCAGGAAGATATCCAGCAAGAGGCTGCAGATAAAGTCTCTATAGGCAACAACATTGGAAGCTTCCGCTTTCTTGAGTCGACTGATTGGCGAAAATTTGTAGAAGGGACTAGCGCTGTCGAGAGGGTGCTGCACATGGACCCTGCAGGCATCTACAGCCAGATGGACTTCGCCACCCGGGATCGTTACCGCCACACTGTTGAGTGGGTCGCAAGGTGCAGCTTGTTATCTGAGCAAGAGGTTGCACTCAGGGCAATAGAACTGGCCCAGACAATTGTTGATGCTGGGGACGGTGAAGATCGGAGTGCACATGTTGGGTTCTACCTGATAGATAGGGGAGTACCTGAACTGGAGAGGGCTGCCGAGATGAGCTGGTCGCTGATGGACTCCCTTGGCAATACCATTCACCGGTTCCCACTGCTCAGCTATGTCGGCACGATAACGCTGGTCACTGCAACAATTTCTGCCGCAGTGCTGGCTCAGGCATACAAGCTTGGGTCGAGCGGATGGACGCTGATCTTGGCTTCCATCCTTCTGGTGCTCTGCATGAGCAGTCCTGCGGTCGGCCTCATAAACTGGCTGGCGACTCAGCTGATCAGGCCTCATGCTCTCCCCAGAATGGACTTCTCATCAGGCATTCCTCAAGAGCTGCGAACGCTGGTGGTAGTACCTTCTGTTCTGAACAGCCCCGAGAAAGTCGAGGATCTGCTGGAGGGGATTGAGGTTCGGTACCTGGCAAATCGAGATATAAACCTTTACTTCGGCCTTCTGACGGATCTCCGCGACGCAGAGCAGGAGGTAATGCCCGAGGATGAGCATCTGTTGCTCATGGCTCGTCAGGGGATCGAGGCTCTGAACGAAAAGTACCACGATAGGATCTTCTTCCTCTTCCCCCGCCAGCGCAGATGGAACCCTGAAGATAGGATCTGGAGGGGCTATGAGCGCAAGCGGGGCATACTCGGTGAGCTCAACTCACTGCTGCGAGGGGGGTCTGGGGATAGCTTCTCTTCTATTGCGGGCGACGTATCGATCCTGCCTGAAGTGAAGTACGTCATCACGGTCGACGAAGATACCAGGATGCCCTATGACTCTGCCAGGCTGCTCGTTGAGACCCTTGCTCACCCTCTGAACCGCCCCCGGTACGACGAGAACAAGCGGTATGTCACCGAGGGCTACAGCATACTCCACCCACGCCTGAGCGCAGGCTTGCCTGAGGCAGACAGGTCGAGGTTTGTGGCCCTCTTCGGAGGGGAGCCAGGCATCGATCCTTACACGCGTGAAGTCTCTGATGTCTACCAGGACATCTTCGGTGAAGGCTCCTTT
This sequence comes from Methanothrix harundinacea, assembly GCA_001509375.1. Taxonomy (GTDB): domain Archaea; phylum Halobacteriota; class Methanosarcinia; order Methanotrichales; family Methanotrichaceae; genus Methanocrinis; species Methanocrinis harundinacea_D. Next base: position 2,643 of record LGFT01000013.1, read on the forward strand.
ACCGGCAAGGGGATCTACGACGTCGATGCTTTCTTGGGTTCTTTGGAAGGACGCTTTCCAGATAACCTAATTCTCAGCCACGATCTGCTAGAGGGAAGCTATGCCAGAGCTGCGCTGGTCAGCGATGTGCAGTTCTATGAGGATTATCCCTACCGCTACACCTCTGATGTTAGACGACGGCACAGGTGGATCAGGGGGGACTGGCAGATTGCCAGCTGGCTCTTGTCGCGCGTGCCAGGCCCGGGAGGCCTGGTCTTTGATAATCCCATCTCTGGCTTATCCAAATGGAAGATCCTCGACAACCTCAGGCGCAGCCTGGTGACCCCAGCCCAGATTTTATTGTTGTTCCTCGGATGGTTGGTGCTGTTGCAGCCATGGTTCTGGACCACTGTGGTAGTAGGGGCTGTTCTAACACCACCGGTGCTTGCTTGCATCCGAGTGATCTTGCGAAAGGCTGCCGACCTGCCCATTGATCAGCACCTGTACTCAGCTGGAAGATCGATAGTCAGATACCTAGCTCAGGCAGGGCTCAGCCTGACTTTTATGCCGTATGAAGCCTTTTTCAGCCTGGATGCAGTTGTGCGCACAGGCGGACGATTGCTATTCACACATAAGCGGCTACTGGAATGGAACCCGGCGAGCAATTCCAATGGTAGTGGGCGCAGTGATTTAGTGGGGTTCTACCAGTCGATGTGGATCGCTCCGGCTGTAGCCATTGCCATAACCTCTTATCTGGAGTTTCAGCGTCCTGATTTGCTCTACATCGTCTGGCCACTTCTGGCGTCTTGGAGCCTCTCACCTGCTGTTGCCTGGTGGATCAGCCTGCCCCTTGATACACCTAAGGCAAAACTGAACGATGATCAGACGATCTTCCTGCGTAAGCTTTCGAGGAGGACCTGGAAGTTCTTCGAGACATTTGTGGGACCCGACAACAACTGGCTTCCGCCGGACAACTATCAGGAATACCCCCGCTCAGTGGTTGCCAACGGCACATCGCCCACGAACATGGGGCTGTCGCTGCTGGCGGACTTGGCTGCGTACGACTTTGGTTATATCTCTGCAGGGAGGCTGATAGAGCGGAACGGCAGCACACTTAGAAGCATGAAAGGCCTGGAACGGTTCCAGGGCCACTTTTACAACTGGTACGATACTAAGCTGCTTGAACCTATGCAGCCAAAGTACATCTCAACTGTTGATAGCGGTAACCTGGCAGGCCATCTGCTGACCCTGCAGCAGGGGCTAATCGAGCTTCCGGACCAGAAGATCCTGCCAGATCAGGCCTTTGTTGGCTTTCGGGATACCTTAGAGGTCATCAAGGATGTAGCCAACGGAAACGAGCATTCAGATAATAATAGCCAAGAGGGATTAGTGCCGTCTCAGGTGATCGCTCAGATCGATGGGTTCTGGGCAGAAATGCGGTCGCCTCCAATAACCCTCTCAGAGATATGGATGCTGCTGGACAAGCAGGCAAGGGCTGTAGCCGGGTTAATAGATAGCCTCGACTCGGAGGTAGACGAACAGGTGAAATGGTGGATCCAGGCTTACGAGAGGCAACTCCGGGACCATCTAGATGATCTGATCCTAATGGCTCCGTGGCTTTTGTTGCCGATGTGGGCTATGCTTCATCCACCCATGGAAGATATCTTAGCCGGGGGCTCGGCGAAAAAGGCAAGAAAGCTGAGCGAATTGCAGACTGAACTGCTCAGACTTGAAAATATTCCATCACTTCGAGAGGTGCCGGATATCGCCTTGAATCTGATGTCTTTGATAGACCAAACCATCGCCTACCACAAAGGCATAGAGCGCCAGGAAGAGAAGGAGCGTTTCCTCCAACTCCGCCAGATGATCAAAGAAGCCGGGGATAGCGCAAGTAAGAGAATCACATCCATCAATATGCTCGCACTCGACTGCAGAGAGCTGGCAGATATAAAATACGATTTTTTATTTGACGAATCTCGCCAGCTTCTTGCCATAGGCTACAACGTCGACGCCTCCAGACGCGATGAGGGCTGCTATGATCTGCTGGCATCTGAGGCCAGGCTATCCAGTTTCATTGCCATCGCCCAAGGGGATCTGAAGCAAGAGCACTGGTTTTCCTTAGGCCGCATGCTTACCACCGCAGACGGAGAGCTGGCTTTGCTCTCGTGGGGAGGAACCATGTTCGAGTATCTCATGCCGCAACTGGTCATGCCGACCTATGAGAACACTCTCCTGAATCAGACTTACAGATCAATAGTCCGGCGGCAGATCGAGTATGGACAGCAACGAAGTGTTCCCTGGGGCATCTCAGAGTCCGGCTACAACATGACCGATGTCAACCAGATTTACCAATACCGTGCCTTCGGAGTGCCTGGCCTGGGGCTTAAGCGCGGGCTGGTCGAAGACCTGGTGATCGCACCTTACGCATCGGCTCTGGCATTGATGGTGGAACCGGCTGAGGCATGCACTAACCTGCAGCGGATGGCTGCAGAGGGCTATCTTGGGCTGTATGGCTTTTACGAGGCGATTGATTACACCTCATCACGTCTGTCCCGAGATCAGACTAATGCAACTGTGCAATCCTTCATGGCCCACCACCAGGGCATGAGCTTCCTCTCTCTGGCTTACGTGCTTTTAGACCGACCTATGCAGAGGCGATTCATGGCCAACCCCATCTTCCAGGCTGCGGATCTGCTTCTTCTGGAGCGGATTCCCAAGTCTGCGCCATTCTATCCCCATGCTGCTGAGGTTGAGGCACCAATCTGGAGGGCGGGAATGCTGGATCGGCGGGAGGCCTTACGGATCATCGATGATCCGAACACGTTTCGGCCTGAAGTGCACCTGCTCTCTAACGGCAGATACAGCGTAGTGGTCTCCAGTTCAGGCGGGGGCTACAGCCAGTGGAAGGAGATCGCTGTTACTCGTTGGAGTGGTGACCCCACCCGCGACAATGATGGCATGTTTTTCTATATCCGCGACCTGGACAGTGGCGAGGTCTGGTCTACAGGATATCAGCCTGCTCTCAAAGATCCTGAGACATACCAGGCGATCTTCCGGGGGTCGATGGCAGAGTTTCGGTCAAGGGTTCAGGATATTGAAACTTACGCCGACGTGGTCGTCTCACCTGAGGATGATGTCGAGCTACGTAGCATCAGCGTCACCAACCGATCATTGAGAAGGCGGAGGATAGAGTTGACCAGCTATGCGGAGGTTGTCTTGACTACCCCTGCAGCCGATGCGACGCATCCCTCTTTCAGCAAACTCTTCGTAGAGACGGAGATCGTCCGCAAGAGATCTGCAGTCCTATGCAGCCGGCGGCCGAGGTCGAAGGAGGAGAGGACGCCCTGGATGCTACACCTGATAGCAGCAGAGAAGATCGAGGTCGACGAGATCTCCTATGAAACAGATCGTTCGAAGTTCATTGGCCGTGGAGGAACCGTCGCGAATCCTGTAGCTTTGACGGGGCCGTCAGAACTCTCAGATAGCGAGGGCCCTGTCTTAGACCCTATCGTTGCCATCAGGTGCAATTTCACCATCGATCCTGGAGAGATGGCCCGGGTGAACTTCATTACAGGCATAGCAGAGACGCGGGCTGATGCTATGGAGTTGATCGACAAATACCACGACGCGCACATGGCAGATCGCGTCTACAACTTGGCCTGGACCCACAATCAGATGATCATGCAGCAGCTCAACATCACCGAGGATGCTATCCAGCTCTATGAGCGCCTTGCCAGCGCAATAATCTATCCCAGTCCAAACTGGCGCGCCAGCCCGAGCCTTCTTTTGAGCAATCATAGTGGCCAGTCAGGTCTGTGGGCTTACGGCATATCGGGCGATATGCCAATTGTCCTCCTTCGGATCCGGGACCGATCTTGTATCGAGCTGGCGCACCAGCTCTTGAAGGCCCATGCATACTGGCACATGATGGGGCTTGCAGTGGATCTGTTGATCTGGAACGAAGATCGCTCAGGCTATCGGCGGGAGCTTCTGGATGCTATCATGGGCCTGATCTCCGTCAGCACCGATACCCGTACCAAGGAGAGACCGGGTGGCGTCTTCGTAATACACTCGGACCAGATCTCAGAAGAGGCGGGAGTCCTACTACAGGCCGTAGCCAACATCATCTTCACAGATGACCGGGGAACTTTTGAGGACCAGCTCGAACGCACATGCAGATTCTCAGTAGCCGTTCCTCTTTTAAAGCCAGTTCGGCCTTTACGAATTGAGAAATACAAACCGGCTCAATCCTTAGGAGAAGACCTGATCTTCTTCAACGGCCTAGGCGGGTTCACCCAGGATGGTCGCGAGTACATAATCCGCATCGCTCCTGGACAGGCAACACCGGTACCGTGGTCGAATGTGATATCGAACCCCAATTTCGGGACAGTAATCTCTGAGAGCGGAGGAGCATATACGTGGGGTGAGAACTCCCAGCAGTTCCGCCTTACCCCCTGGTATAACGATCCTGTGAGCGATGCCAGCGGCGAGGCTCTGTACATTCGTGACGAGGATAGCGGCCAGTTCTGGTCGCCCACGGCCATGCCAGCATGCGGGTCGACGCCTTACACCTGTAGGCATGGGTTCGGTTACAGCGTTTTCGAGCACAAAGAGAGCGGGATTGCATCCGAGTTGTGGGTATATGTGGCATTAGACGCGCCAGTGAAGTTTTTCGTGCTCAAGCTCCGCAATGATTCAGGCATATCTCGCAGGCTATCTGTGACCAGCTACGTCGAGCTGGTGTTAGGGGAGATGCGTTCTAAGTCTGGGATGCACATTGTCACAGAGATCGATCCCAGGACAGGGGCCCTTCTTGCCAGAAACCCGTACAATGCGGATTTTCCCGGGCGGATCGTCTTCCTGAATGTGAACGAAGGGATGGGCAGCTTCTCTGGGGACAGGACTGAGTTCCTTGGCCGAAACGGCAGCTTAGCGAAGCCTGCCGCCCTGGCGCGGGAGCGGCTCTCTAACAGAGTTGGGCCAGCCATGGACCCATGTGCAACCATGCAGATCAAGATCGATCTGGCAGACGGGCAGGAGAGTGAGATCGTCTTCATCTTGGGCACCGGGCGAAATGTTGAAGAGGCTCGCAGCCTTATCAAGCGGTTTCACGGGTCTGGTTCTGCACGCTCTGCGCTAGAGGCGGTGTGGAGCTACTGGAACCGCACCCTTGGCGCAGTCTACGTGGAGACACCAGATAAGTCCCTCAACGTGCTAACCAACGGCTGGCTCCTCTACCAGACCCTGGCGTGCCGCATCTGGGCGCGCAGCGGATTCTACCAATCGAGCGGAGCATTCGGCTTCCGCGACCAACTGCAAGATTCAATGGCGCTGATATATACAGAACCACAGCTTGCACGTAAACATCTCCTGAGATGCGCGGCCCACCAGTTCCTGGAGGGAGATGTTTTGCACTGGTGGCATCCTCCTTCTGGACGGGGCGTGCGGACGCGTAGCTCGGATGATCGCCTCTGGTTGCCGCTGGCAGCTCACCGTTACGTCACTTCTACAGGAGACGCCGGCGTGCTTGACGAGCGCATCAACTTCATCGAGGGCAGGCCATTGAAGCCTGACGAGGACTCCTACTACGACCTACCCACCAAGTCAGAAGAGTCCGGCACCCTATACGAGCACTGCATAAGAGCCATCAGGAGCAGTCTTGAGTTTGGCCAGCACGGTCTGCCCCTCATAGGCTCTGGAGATTGGAACGATGCCATGAACCGCGTGGGATATCAGGGCAAAGGCGAGAGCATCTGGCTGGCCTTCTTCCTGTACCATGTGCTCATGAAGTTCTCGGAGATCGCCCTTCTGCGTGACGATGCAGCCTTCGCAAATCAATGCAGCAGCGAAGCTGCCAATCTGCGGCAGAAGATCAAAGAGTCCGGATGGGATGGCAACTGGTATCTGCGCGCCTACTTCGATAACGGGGAGACCCTCGGGTCCTCGGCCAATCCAGAATGTCAGATCGATTCCATCTCCCAGAGTTGGTCTGTTCTATCCGGGGCAGGAGATGCGGAAAGATCAAAGATGGCTATGGAGGAAGTTTATCGCCAACTCGTCAAAAGAGATGTCTCGCTGATACAGATCCTAAAGCCGCCCTTCGATAAGTCTGACTCTGATCCTGGCTACATCAAAGGCTACATTCCGGGAGTGAGAGAGAATGGCGGGCAGTACACCCATGCCGCTGTGTGGGTGGCCATGGCCTTTGCCGCTGAGGGCGACAGCGCCCGGGCCTGGGAGCTGTTGTCAATGATCAATCCACTGAACCATGGCTCGACTCCAGAACAGGTTATGATCTACAAAGCAGAGCCATACGTCGTAGCAGCAGATGTCTATGCCCTCCCACCACACACAGGGCGCGGCGGTTGGACCTGGTACACCGGTGCGGCGGGCTGGATGTACCGTCTTATAGTGGAATCGCTGCTGGGGCTGACGCTAGAAGTGGACAAGCTGCAATTTCAGCCTTGTATTCCCGCCGATTGGGAATCGTTTCAGGTGCATTACCGTTACCGCGAGACATTCTACCACATCACGATTATGAGGACGGAGGTAGCGCAGGGCGTGATGGTGGACGGGCTTTTGCAGAGCGATGGGACGATACACCTCATTGATGATCGAAAAGAGCATTTGGTGGAGGTAATGATAAACTGAGCAACGGAAGGGCGATATTTCCATTTTCTCTTTCCGATCGTCAGTCTGCTAAGCTGGGCTTCTCAGGAGGGGCATCAAGCGCATGAAGAGCCGCCGGAGCCATCTTTAACGGTAATGCAATTTTGGACGATCTTTAAGCTATGTCCTTTCCATGGCAAACAGCGAGGAGCCAAAAAAAAACGTTTAGTGCTTGAGTATATCTGATGCTGCTATGCCCGCTGCGAAAACACATCGTTGGGATGAAGTTATTTTGCGGGATAATTTTATGGGGGGAGGGGAATTCAGCGCGTGTTTACGAGTAAGTTAATATCGGTCTTTAATGTTGAAAGCTCTATCAAAGGCCCACCTGTTCGAAACTCCAGAGAGGACGAGGCTCAAATTCTAGTCGAAGGCCTTGAGGTCGAACTTAACAACGCCTCTGAACTGAAACGAGAGTTCAGCTGCTCGATTCACCAAATCCGTATTCCCGCAGCCGTACCACTCCCAACAGATCCGAAGGCGACCACTTCTATTACCATCGATTCCAGCATCTCCCTCTCCCAAGTCCACAAGCCTCTCTGAGGCCCTTTTGGGTTCGACTTCACCCTGGAAACGAAGGCGTCAAGACTTACGAGGGGTGGGGACCTGAAGGTGCCAGTGGGACTCGTTTTGGCGGTTATCACCTGGCGGTACTCGTCGCCCAGCCCATCGACATGACCGCATCAGGGAGTCCTGACGGCCGGAACTCTAAGATAATCTCCCGGGCAGCCTCTCCAGCCACCTCCAGGCGTTTAAGTTCGGGCTCCAGATCCTTTAGCTTCTCATCACGTTCGGCCTTCAAGGATAGGGCTTTCGGATCGGTCTCCAGGTCGACTGGCCGGCTCAACTGGCGAAAGTCTTTAAGATGCCTGACAAGTTCGACCCGATATATATTATGAGCCCGCAAAATAGCGGTTTTTAAAACTCCGATCCGATCATAAAGCTTCCTCGCCGACTCGAAGCCGCCTAAGGTCGTCCTCAGCTTCTCCAGGACCTCGGAGTTTTTGGCCTCCAGATCGTGGAGCCGCGCTGCCTCAGAGTTTAGGGCCTCCAGCCACCCCTTATCCAGGACTTCGCTTTTGCTCGATGGCAAAAAGCTCACCGACGGGACAGTTTCAGTTTTTATCGCCCTGATCGCCGATTTACACTTATCTATATCCTTTTCAATGTCTTTAACATCCGTCATTTTTATCATCCTCGTATTGATCTCTGCCTGTATGTCATGAGTCTATACCTCAAGATCTCTGAACATCATGCGCATTTCATAGACACCTTCTTCACTTCTCTTTTCCGTATCGAATCCCATTTTTTTGAAGAGATTGAGCATCGGCTTATTCTCAACCAAGACCTCAGCGGTAAATCCCAGCAGGCCCCCCCGCCTGGCCAGACTGGTGAGATAAGAGAGCAGATCGTGGCCTACGCCCATATTTTGATACTTATCCTTTACCACCAGCGCAACCTCGGCGGTATGCATCTTTTCATTTATTTCATATTGTCCAATCGCGGCGATAGTTTCTCTGCTATCACCCTCGACAATGGCCAGGATCATCATGCGGTTGGCATAATTCACAATACCGAACTCTTGCAGCCGCTCATGGGGCATGTCCATCCTAACGGACATGAACCTTCGGTACATGCTGTCATTGGAAAGAGCATAGAAAAAATCTTTCATCAAAGGCTCATCCCCGATTTTGACGGGCCTGAGGAGAATATTGAGCCCGGTTTTGGTTGTCCTGAACGTCTCCAGAGCCGCCGGGTATACCCCATTCATCCCGGGTATGAACGCCTGATCTTTGTAGATGAGCAAACGCTTCTTGGCCTCTTTGATGAGCCACGGCCTGAACTTGGGATGGGCAATCGCAATCAGATCCATAGCACGTTCCCTGATATTCTTGCCATGGAGATATGCTATGCCATACTCAGTTACTACATAGTGTACATCGGATCGGGTCAGAGTCACTCCTGTACCCTCCTGAAGAGATGGCACTATCCTTGAAATTGTGTCGTCGAGGGCTGTTGAGGGAAGGGCCAGGATGCTCTTGCCGCCCGGCGCAAGCGCGGCACCTCTCATGAAATCTGCCTGGCCACCTATGCCGAAGTAGAATGTCCCGCTCAGTGATTCTGCGGTGGCCTGACCTGTCAAATCAATCTCCATAGCGCTGTTGATTGCGGTCATCAACCTATTCTGGGCAATAATCAATGGATTGTTTACATAATCGATGGTCTTGAACTCGATAGTTGGATTTTCATCCAGGAGATCGTAAGTCTCCTTCTTGCCCATGCAATAGGAAGCCACAGTCTTACCTGTATCGATAGACTTCTTGGTGTTATCAACCACGCCTTTTTGCATCAGATCGATGATGCCGTCACTTAAGAGCTCGGTGTGGACCCCAAGATGCTTTTTCTCACCCAAGTAAGAGACCACAGCATTGGGTATGATGCCATATCCAACCTGCAACGTAGATTCATCTTCAACGATCCGTGCAACATATTTTCCTATCGATTTGATGATGTCCCCTGGATCTTCTAACGTATACTCCAGCAATGGTTCATCGTGAGAAATAATGAAATCTACATCATTTATATTTATGAAACCATCGCCCTGAGTGCGAGGCATATGGGAGTTTATCTGAGCAACGATCAATGATGCCTTCTGGGTCGCAGCTTTTACAATATCTACGCTTATCCCTAGGCTCATATAACCGTGCTTATCTGGAGGAGATGTCTGGATTAAGGCTACGTCTATTGGTATTATCTCCCTTCGGATTAGGCCAGGGATGGCGGAAAGAGATACGGGCGTGTAGTCTGCTGCGCCTCTGTTGATCGCATTTCTCGTGCCTTCGCTGATGAAAAATGAGTCGATCCGGAAGTTGTCACGAAATTGTTCATCTATGTAGGGAGCAGCTCCCAAGGTCCATACGTGTATTAACTCGATACCGAAAAAAGCTTTGGGATTTCTGCCGACAAAGTTCACCAATGCCTGAACCAAGTACTGGGGTTCACCGCAGCCCGTGCCTATGAAGATCTTATCGCCAGGATGTATATGGCTGAATATTTCATCTTCTGATGCAAACTTCTCAGGCCAGGTCTTCTTTAAGTCCTCCAACTGATTGCTTCTATCCATTTTTTCCCTGTTGTTCCGTGGTATTACTTTGCGGATCGCAGAATGGGAGTTAGGACCTACTCGAAGTCCTCTCCGCCCATACCACCCATGCCGCCGGGCATTCCGCCCATGGCTCCCGGTCCTGACTTGGAGGCTATGACATCATCGATCCGAAGGATCATGACCGCGACCTCGGTTGCAGATTTGATGGCCTGAGTCTTGACCCTGAGCGGCTCGACGACTCCCAATTTCAGCATCTCCACAGGCTTACCGGTATCCATGTCCAAGCCTGCGCCCTTCATGCCCTTCTCGTGGGCGCTGCGCAGCGCGACAAGCGTATCAATCTGATCAAGGCCGGCATTCTCTGCCAGGGTCTTGGGTATGACCTCCATGGCGTCGGCAAAGGCCTCGATGGCCAGCTGCTCGCGGCCGCTTACGGTGGAAGCGTACGCTCTGAGTCTCAGTGCCAGCTCCACCTCTGGAGCGCCGCCTCCGGCGACCAACATCTTATCCTCAAAAGCGACGCCCACAACGCGCAGTGCGTCCTCCATGGCCCGGTCCAGCTCATCGACCACGTGCACCGTTCCTCCACGCAAGATTATGGATACGGACTTGGGGTTATCGCACTGCTGGACGAAGGTCATCTTATCATCGCTGACCTTTCTCTCCTCGACCAGGCCCGCCTTGCCCAGATCGTCCTTTGAGATCTCGTGAATGCTGGTGATGACCTTTCCGCCTGTGGCGCGCGCTAGCTTCTCCATGTCGCTCTTCTTAACCCTGCGCAAGGTGTAGATCCCGGCCTTGGCCAGGAAGTGCTGGGCCAGATCATCTATGCCCTTCTGCACGAATAATACGTTGGCTCCAGAGGCGACGATCTTATCGACCATGCCCTTGAGCATCTTCTCTTCCTGGTCCAGAAAAGCCTGGAGCTGATCTGGGGAGGTGATCTGAATCTTGGCATCAACCTCCGTCTTCTCGATCTCCATGGCTACGTTGAGCAGAGCAATTTTGGCATCAGTGACCGACTTTGGCATGCTGGGGTGGAGCCGATCCTTATCGATGACCACTCCGCTCACAAGCAAGGAGTCGGTTATGCCGCCGCCGACCTTCTTCTCCACGGTGATGTTGTCGGTATCGACAGTCCCGTCTTCATCTACCACCGATCTGACTGCCTCAACAGCCATCACTGCCAACTCATCTCGGGCTGATTGAGAGCCCTTACCAGCCATGGCCGTGAAGGCGATCTTCATCAGAAGATCCTCGTCTTTTGCCAAGACGCTTACGGTTAAGCCCTTGAGAATCTCCATGGACTTGTCAGCCGCAGCTCTGTAACCTGCCGCAATTATCGTTGGATGGATCTCCTGCTCCAGCAACCCCTCGGCTTGCTTAAGCAGCTCTCCTGCCAGCACAACAGCGCTGGTCGTGCCGTCTCCCACTTCCTGGTCCTGAGTCTTGGCGATCTCCACCATCATCTTGGCCGCAGGATGCTCTATATCCATCTCTTTGAGTATAGTGACACCGTCGTTGGTGATCACAACGTCCCCCATGGTGTCTACCAGCATCTTGTCCATGCCCTTGGGGCCAAGTGTGGTCCTTACCGCGCCAGCAACTGCCTTGGCAGCCATGATATTCGATCTCTGTGCATCTCGTCCGGCAGTCCTCTGGCTGCCTTCTCTGAGTATGTATATAGGTGTGCCACCGAATTGTCCAGCCATAAATTACCTCAATAATGATACCAATTAAACAATTGATGATTGTTTGAGCTTCTATATCAAACACACGCTCTAATTGAGTGAAGCTGGTTAAAATCACGGTAAAAGTCTTGAGTACGTCACCTAAGATCTATCAGGCAATGGAGAGCGAACGCAGGAACATGACGATGGGTATGCTCGAATTAGCATCGGGTGATGCAACCGACCATCTGAAGGACTGCTTCCATTATGGTTCCAAAGGTTACCTATACCTATTTTTGGACCCTAGGTGCTCCCACCGCCCCCAATGAACGCTGCATCGAGTCTATAGCTTCTTCAGCTTCCTTATGTTCTCCATGACCTATGCACGTTTCCTCAGCTTTTCGTCTTGGAGCCGCTTTATAATCTCGTCAATGGGCGTGATCAGGGTATAATAGACCAACGAAAATAGACCAACGAAAGTCGCCCCTTGCCTCTTGTCTTAACCTCTCGCGCGCCGATCCAGTTCTAGTTGCGGATATCTCGAATCGTGGTGCAGACCTCGGGCTGACTCAGGCGCGTTGCCTGCCTCATTGATACCGGCGATAACCTCCAAGTTGCAAGCTGCGGGGTATTGGTATGAAAATAGGTCCGCACAACAAACTTATTTCATCAGCATGGGTGGCCCTTTGGGCCACGAACGTTTCATTTTAAACCTTAACTCCTCATTCAATAGGGAATATAACCCAACCCAGGTTTTCCTTCTAGGTCCCGAACTTTCTTCGGAACCTCAGAGATTAAAGTCCGCGTTCTAATCTTAATGTGATACACCTTGCTGTACTGCAATAACAGATCTGCTGGAGAAACCATCCGATTCAGCTTCATTTTTTTTAATGTTACAAGACTTGTCGGGCTTGACCAAATAACTCACCAAAGAATTAATTTGGCCGCCGGACTATTTAAAAATTATTGGTAAATGATGCTCCGGTGGGGATTTGAACCCCAGTCGCGGGAGTGAGAGTCCCGCATGATTGGCCGAGCTACACTACCGGAGCGCAGTGGCCCTTCAGTCGGCGTTCTCCCATTTAACCCTTTTGCCCCGCCAGGTCCGGGTAAGGGCACACCTCCCTCAGGATGCAGCCATCGCAAAAGGGAGCCCGCGCGCTGCAGACGGCCCGGCCGTGCCGGATGAGGTTGACGTGAAAGGAGCAGTACTTGTCCCGGGGGGTGATCATCTCAAGGATCCTCTCCGCCTCCTCCAGGCTCGCCTCCACCGGGACGAATCCGAGCCTCCGGGAGAGCCTATTCACGTGGGTGTCCACGGGAAGAAGAGGCATGTTGAAGGCGAAGAGGAGGACAACGGCCGCGGTCTTCGGCCCCACCCCCGGAAGGTCCATGAGGCGGTCGCGCGCCACCTCGGGATCTGCATCCTTCAGGAAATCCAGGTCTATGGACCCTGTCCCCTCCCCCCTCTCTTTGATCTTCTCCAGGGCCTCTTTGATCCTCTTCGTCTTGATGTTGGCAAGGCCTCCGCATCGGATCGCCCGGGCTACTTCTTCGTCGGGGGCGTCCAGGAGGGCCTGGTAGTCGGGGTACCTCCTCTTGAGATTCTCGAAGGCCCTGTGGGTGTTCGCTGAGGTGGTGTTCTGGGATAGGATCGTCTGAACCAGGAGATCGACGGGGTTTGATCCCCGCCTCTTCGGAAGGCCGTACGCCCTCTCCATCAGGTCTATGCACCTCCGAAGCCGCTCGAGGGTCTCGGCGGGATTTTCGGCTTGGATGCCGAGATCGGCCTTCTTCTTGATATCGGTGGCAGCCATCCTTCTCATCCATGACCTTCGAGGATCAATAACCTGACGCTGGGTTTGAGTTGAACGGATCTAGGCCGGACATGGTCGATCCTTTTCAGCCCAATCGCTAGGCATGGAAAGATTATTAGGCGAAGGGAGGCGTCTTTAGAGTGATGGAGCTTGGCTATCTGAACCTGGAGGGCATCGCCTTCAGCGATCTCTACCCTTTCCTCATCTCGATTCTCATCGGTGCCCTCATCGGGACTGAACGAGAGAGGGACCTTCTGGAGAAGAAGAAGCGGGGGGTGGCGGGGCTTCGGACTTTCATCTTGGTCGCCCTCCTGGGCACTCTATCCGCCCACCTGGCGTCCCTCTATGGAGGTACGTTCATGATGGTGGCCTTCGCCGGCTTCGCCCTCATGGTAGCGGTGGGCTACGGCGTCAGCGTGACGAACCTGGGGAGGCTCGACTTCACCTCAGAGGTGGCGGCCGTCGTCGCCTTCATCCTCGGAGCACTCTGCCACTCTCCCGAGACGATGATGTTAGCCATCGCTCTCGCGATCCTGGTGACGGTGATCTTGGCCATCAAGAAGACCGCCCATCGGTACGTCGAGATCATCAGGGAGGAGGAGCTCCTTGACACCCTGAAGATGGGCACGATCGCCCTCGTGATCCTCCCGCTCCTCCCCAACACGACAATAGGTCCCTTCGAGGTTCTGAACCCGCGAAACATCTGGCTGATGGTGGTCTTGGTCAGCCTTATAGGGTACGTCGGCTACGCTATGATCAGGATATTCGGAACTGAAAAGGGGCTCTCCATCACCGGGGCCCTGGGGGGGCTTGTATCTAGCACCGCCGTCGCCACCACCATGGCTGCGGAGGCGAGGGCTCATAGAGAGGTGATCCCCTCGGCGGTCTTCGCCACCACCATCGCCAGCTGCACCATGTTCCCCAGGATCCTCCTCGAGGTCTTCGTGGTGAATAAATCGCTCTTCTTTCCCCTCCTTCTCCCCATGGTCAGCATGACGGTCGTCGGAGTCGTCATGGCCTTCCTCCTGTTCAGGAAGAGGGAGACGATCGAGACGGACGTCGCCCTCTCTGATCCCTTCAAGCTCTCGCCTGCTCTCAAGTTTGGGGCTTTCTTCGCGCTTGTCCTTCTCCTTTCGAAGATGGCCAACATCTACTTCGGCCAGGCCGGAACCTATGCCGCCAGCCTCGTCGCCGGCCTCGCGGACGTAGACGCCATCACCCTATCTCTGGCAACTCTGGCGGAGAACTCTCAGGTGGAAGGGGGGGTGGCGGTGGCGGCGATCACCCTCGCCGCCATGACCAACACCCTGGTGAAGCTATCGATAACCTTCATCTTGGGGACGAGGGAGTTTGGGTACCGGGTAGCCCTTATATTCCTGCCCATGATAGGAGTGGGGCTTATGGCTATATTTTTATTCTAGATGAAAAAAAGAGCGCCGCTTCCCGATGATGGGTGCGGCTCACGCTTTGATATCTTTAAAGTCTTCAGCCAAAGATCTTTCGGACCGTTGCCGAGAGGATCGGCCCCGCCCTGTCAGTCACCTTCGCCTCGTATACCCATAGCTCCTCTTTGCCGAGGGCGCCCTCGACCATGATCGCCATACCCTCGTCCTCTGAAAGGTCAATCTGGTGCTTTTCGTTCGCCGCACTGTCCGGGAGGCTCGGCTTGATCAGCTTCGTCAGCCTCACAGTACAGCAGTGCTCTCTCGGCTCCAGTATCCTGAACTCACCGTTCTCTACCATTCCCAGAAATTCTGCCATCTCGTTCACCTCAATAACATTATTGTAATGCGTCTATATTTATAATTTTTGGATTGTCTATTCAAACGAGAATCTTTGATAAAAACCGATATCAGATGTGATACTCCAATGCAAACCTCAAGATTCCTATAGAAAAATCATGGAGGCTTCTCGGATAATCGCCTCAATGCCACGATTTCATGGGCTTATTGTGCACTTGAGATGAAATAAATTTCACAATAAGGACAGATTATTGAACAAAACAGAAAACGTTATATTTGCATCTCACCCGAGACCCCTTCATGGGCGAATATCTGGTGAGGTGTATGGGCTGCGGGGGCGTGCAGCCGCCCCACGCTCTAAACTGTCAAAACGACGATTCGTTGCTCAGAACCGAGTACTTCACAAAAAGGCTCATCACAAGAGATGATCTTCCGGGCCTCTGGAAGTTCTATGACTGGCTTCCCGTAAAGAAAACCCTTCCGGGATCTGGAGAGAAGCCCGTTACCTATCGAAGCGAGGGGATTGCCCGAGAGCTCGGCCTCGAAAACCTCTACATCAGCTTCAGCGGCTATTGGCCTGAAAGAGGGGCCAAGATGACCACCTGCAGCTTTAAAGACCTCGAAGCTCCGCCCACGGTGGAGAGGATGGTTGAAAGAAAGGACGACCAGATCCTGGTGGTCGCATCGGCGGGAAATACTGCGAGGGCCTTCGCCCAGGCAGCCTCGGCGGCTCACATTCCCCTAATTCTGGTCGTACCGCCGACGGCCCTTGACAGGCTCTGGATCTCTCAAAGGCCCTCAGACTCGATCTGCGTTATATCGGTGAAGGGAGATTACACCGAGGCGATCGATTTTGCGGCAAGGCTAGCGGCCCGCTCTCGGTTCGTCGGGGAGGGGGGCGCAAGGAACGTCGCCCGAAGAGACGGAATGGGGGTGGTGATGCTGGACGGCGTTCTCTCAATGAAGTCCCTTCCCGAACACTACTTCCAGGCTATCGGTAGCGGCACCGGTGGAATAGCCGCCTGGGAGGCGTCGATCCGATTGATCGAAGACGGCCGCTTCGGTCAGCACCTTCCCAAGCTTCACCTCTCCCAGAACAGCCCCTGCGCCCCAATCTTCTATGCCTGGACCGGCTCGATGATGGTGGCGGGCCGATGCCCTGAAGGAATGTACGATGACGTCTTATACAACAGAAAGCCGCCCTACAGCGTCAAAGGCGGCGTGAAAGAGGCTCTTGAGGAGACCCATGGAGAAGTTTACGGGATATCGAACAAGGAGGCGAGACTTTCTCAAAAGATCTTCGAGGAGGCCGAAGATATCGACATCGTTCCGGCGGCGGCCGTCGCCGTTGCCGCTCTCCAAAAAGCCGTCCGATCCGGGACGGTTGAAAAGAAGGATTTCATTCTGCTAAATATAACCGGGGGCGGCGTCTCCCGGGCAAAGGAGGAACTGGACATGTTCATGCTCAAATGCGACATCGAGGTCGAGCCGTCGGCCCTCTCATCGGCATTACCATCACCATCTGACAACGACCTTCTCGCCGAGATCTTTGAGATCCTGGGACGGAGGTCTTGAACATGACGAAAGACCCGGCCTGCAAGCTCACCATAATCGGCGGAGTCGACAAAGACGGAAAAAAAGAGCTTTTGGAGAGGCTTGATATGCGCAGGGGCGAGATCATAGGGATCGTAGGGCCCACGGGCTCGGGAAAGAGCTCTCTTATAGCCGACATCGAACAGTTCGCCCAGGGGGACACCCCCTCTGGCCGGAAGATTCTGATCGATGGATGCGAGCCCAGAGCGGAGACGAGGTCAGACCCCCGAAAGAAGCTTATCGCCCAGCTCTCCCAGAACATGCACTTTCTCGCCGACATGTCCGTCGAGGAGTTCCTCCGGATGCACGCCAAGAGCCGGGGAAGGTCGCCGGAGGTCGTGGACCGGGTGATAGAGCTGGCAAACACCCTCACAGGCGAGCCGGTCCATCCCGGCCATCACTTGACAATTTTGAGCGGCGGCCAGTCGAGGGCGCTGATGACCGCGGACATCGCCGTCATCAGCGATTCTCCGATCGTCCTCATCGACGAGATCGAGAACGCCGGGATCAAGAAGAAGGAGGCCCTGGAGCTTCTCGCGGGAGAGGGGAAGATCGTCGTCGTGGTGACTCACGACCCGATGCTCGCGTTGATGACATCCCGCAGGATCGTGATGAAGAACGGGGGGATGATGAGGGTGATCGAGACGAGCTGTGAAGAGCAGAAGGTCTGCGAGGACCTGGCAAAAGTCGACGACTGGTTGATGGACCTCCGGGAGACGATCAGGCGGGGCGAGGTGGTGGGGGCCGCGCTTTGAAGCTTGCAGTGATCGCAGGAACGCCGGGCTCGGGAAAGACCTCGGTTCTGATCCACGCCGCAAAGAGCCTCCTGAGGGAGGGCATCCATCCCGCCGTAGTCAAGATCGACTGTCTATGGACCGAGGACGACAAGCGGTTCCAGCGACTGGGAGTGCCCGTGGCCGTGGGCCTGGCAAAGGACATGTGTCCTGACCACTACTCGATCTACAACGTCGACGAGATGCTGGAGTGGGCGAGGGATCAAAAGGCCGACGTCCTTCTGAATGAGACGGCGGGGCTCTGCCTGAGGTGCGCCCCATATCCCGATTCGTGTCTTGCCGTATGCGTCATCGACGTCACCACCGGGCCGAACGCGCCCCTGAAGGTGGGGCCGCTTCTGACGACGGCGGACGTCGTCGTGGTGACGAAGGGGGACATGGTCTCCCAGGCCGAGAGGGAGGTCTTCCGAGAGAGGATCCTGGAGACAAACCCTGCTTGCAGGATCGTAGAGGCGAACGGCCTTTCCGGCAAGGGGGCTTCTGAGCTCGCCGAGCTGATCAGGGAGGGGCCAAAGGTCGGCGATGAGATGCTTCTGCGGCACAACCCGCCCCTGGCGATATGCACCCTCTGCACCGGGGAGCTCCGGGTATCAAAGGAGCATCATCGGGGGGTTCTCCGCCACTTGGACGGGTTTTTGGAGTACTCCGGGGAATAAAGAGGTGCAGAAGTTAGCGATTTTTTGGGAGGTTTTGAGATCAGGTGTGAGCGAAGGTGTGCTGGATGAAGGAGAGGGAGATCGCAAAGCTTCTTCCCGGCTACAACTGTGGTGAGTGCGGGTTCAAGAACTGCCGGGAGTTCTCCCGGGCCCTTCTGAGAAGCAAAGACCTCTACCCATGCCTATGTCCCTTCCTCGACCAGGAGAGGCACCTCGCCGAGAGGGAGAAGATCGAAGAGATCCTTCCCGAGATGAGACGGCTATGGCGCGAGGGGGGAGGAGAGGGACGATTGGATGAAGAGGTCGAGGCCGAGATCCGGGGCGTCATCGACGGCCTGGCGGCGGACTTCGCCCTGGCGCCGCTGCCGGGCGAGCCCTCCTGCCGCGAGGACGTCCACCCCTTCGACCGGGACGCGAAGTTCGAGGTGGGGGACGTCCTCCGCTACAGGCCCCTCGGCTGTCCAGTGACTCATTTCGGAAAGATCATCAAGATCTATCATGGCCTGGTCACAGTTCACATGGTGGGGCCCCGCCACCTCCTGGGGGACGAAAGCTTCGCTCCCAAGGACGTCGGGGTCTGCCTGGTGGCGGCCTTTGAAGGCATCGTCAGCAGGGGTCGGGCCCCCGAGGTGGGGGAGACGGTGAGCTTTCTTCCCGAGCACTGCATGATGCAGAAGGTCCATTCGGGGGTGATCGTCCACTCCGAGGGGAGGATGGTGAGGATCGAGAGCATCGATCTTAAGGTGTGGCAACCGAAGCGATGAAGGTTTTCTTGAGGATCACATGCCTTCCCTTTTGAGGATCGTCTACCACAAATCTTGAGGATCGCCTATCTCCATTCCGGCGGGAAGGCGACGCAAACGACATCGCGCTTCTCGCACTCCTCGTTGAAGATCTCGACCGTCTCCCTGGCGGGAAGACCACGAACTTCCAAATCTGCGACCCACTCACGGGTCATGTTTTGAAACGCCGCGTGCCACCGCCCCTCTTCCTCTGGCTGCAGGGAGACGAAGACGACGCCGCTCTCGTTCAGGTCGGCGATGATCTCATCGTAGGTCTCCTTCGTCATGCCGCCCGTGGTCCGGTAGGGGTTTTGGCAGACCTCCTCTATGATGGGCAACAGGTCCTCGGGGGTCTTATCCCAGGCCTCCAGGTTCATGAAGAGCCCCTCGCCGACGCAGCCGAAGGTGACGAGGGTGCAGTGATCTGCGACGTCACCGAGGCCGAAGGACTGAACCATCGAGGGGCAGGTGACAATCCCGCCGATCGTCCCGTTCTCCATCGCCCCTCGAACGGAATCGAGGGGCATGAAGACCGGCTCCGCTCCAATCGCCTCGATGCACCTGGTCTGAAGGCCACCAGGGCTTCTTATCCGAAGTCCTCTGACGTCTTCAAGGGTGCTCACCGGCTCTTTTGTCCAGAGATGGGAGTTGATGCAAGGGTTAAGCTCGATCACCTTCACATCCGAGAACTCCTCGCGAAGAGCCCGGTCGTATACGGCGTTTCCTATATCCGTTGAGGTCTCCTTGCATTCGATGGAGGCCGGGAGGGAGAGGACGTCGGATAGGGGAAACCGGCCCGGGGTCCAGGTGAGGGTGGCATAGCCCATATCGGACCGGCCGTTGGCGACGATCTCGTAGTGCTCGGGCCCCGAACCGAGGACCTCGCCGTCAAAGAGGGCGTAGGTAATCCTGCCACCGCTCCCCACCTTCAGGGCGTCGAGCATCGGGATCCAGACGGTCTGGACCTCCATGCTCTCGGAGGGATGCCAGGTGCTGAAGTTTATCGTAATGCCCTCTTCGGAGGAGGGGTGGTCCGAGGCAGTCTCAGCGCCGATCGTGCTCGCGAAAAAAAGGATCGCAAGGAGGATCGAAACGGGGAGGGTGAAGGCGTATCTCATCTTCATTCAATATCAGTCTCCCAAACAATTTTCTTATGCTGCAAACTTGTTGGTATTACTTATCGCCCTTTGGGCTTAGGACTTATACATCCCAATAGTCCATCCTCATTTTCCTCAGAGATCAGTCACATCCCGGTCCCTTTCGCTCCTTGCCCGTTTCGATTCTCAGCCTCAGCACCTCCTTTTCCAGGATCCTCTTCAGGATCGCGAGAGAGCAGGCGTAGGTGGCCTCGATCCCCTCATATCCGAGCCCCTTGCTGAGAAGGCTCACCCTCTGGCTGTAAGGTGTATCGGAGGCGTAATGGAGTATTCCGAAGTCAAACCCTCTCTCGCCTCCAAGCTCGATCTTCTCGCCCTTCTCGCCTCTGCTGGGATGGCTCTCCAGCACGGCCGATAGGTATGGTCCTGCCTCCATCTCGATGCTGTTGTAGTCGTCCCGTTTGAACTCCTCCATCGCCTCTCTATTGTGGAGGAACGTCCCCCTGACCGTCACCGCCCTCTGATCGTCGAAGACGGCAGAGTCCCGGAGATGCCCTCTTACTTCTCTCAGGGAGAAGCAGTTCTCAAACGTGAAGAGCCGCCCGGAATGCATATCGAATACGACGGCAGGAATCATCACGTCCCCAAGGCGCCCGTACATCGTCGCAGCCTTGCCCATGATGTAGACGCCCTTTAGCTCCTCCAGCTTCGATATCGCCTGGGATAGGAGGTAGCGGGCGGAGAGGCCCAGGGGGTAATCGACGTTCAGGATCAGGGCTCGGCTCTCTTTGAGGGAAGAAAGCCCCCTCATGGTTAGGCGCCCATCCATTCTATCGGGCTGGAGCTTTCCGATCTCTATGATCGAGGCCCTGAGATCGACGAACCTAGATCTATCGTGGCGTCTTATGCCGACCTCCTCCTCTGCTGTCCTGAGGGCCCGAAAGCGCTCTTCGGAACGGAGGTGGGCTTGCATCGAGTAGTAAAGGAGGTTGTCACCGAAGCCCTGGTCGTCGTCTTTGATAAGCTCCCACCTCTTTCTTAGCCGATCGTCCTCCAGGACGTGAGCCAGGATCTCCTCCCGATTTTTTGCCGCAAAGCCTGATAGGAGGTTTGCCAGACTGTGATCATTGCTGGAGACGAAGTAAACGGGCCGCCGCTCAATATCGAGACCTCGGAAATGAGAGAGAAATTCCGTGAGCCTGCCGGCCATCGAGTCCCGGTATCTGCTGGGGTCGGCGGAGGCGAACTCAACAGTGATATCCTTGGGACCGTTGGCGATGGCCGAGAGCTTCTCGCCCCAGCAGGCATCGCCCCAGGCCTTCTGGATCATCTCCCAGTCATCTCGGGAGATGTGAAGGACCTTTCTCATCTCTTCATTTTTTTCCAGGACCTTCCCGGGGTTTGACGCGATCGCCCTGCCGAGATCCGATCTGACAAGCTTAGAGTGAATCTTGTTCCATTCCATCTGATAACAGGTGAGGGCAGGGACCAGGTCGTCCAGGTCCGAGGGGCTGCATATATTGGCTGCAAGAGTGCTCCGGCCGTCGAAGAGGGTCAGTCGGCGCCGAGAACGGGCTTGAACCTGGATGCAACACGACGAATCGATGAGCCCCGAAGATCTGAGGGCGACGTCACTTTTGCCCATCACCACCCTGTCCACCTTCACGATGCAGTCGGGAAGCCTCCTCGCCGAGTAGAGAAAGGCTGAGACGTCCACCTCGTCGGACGATGCGAGAGGATGTAGGCTCGATCCCATCCTGGCGTGACCTTCCTCTAGAAGGGAGATCTTGAGGGGACCCAGCTTCAAGAGACCTCGATAGATCCTTATATGCTCCTCGATGGGCGCATACTCCTGTTTCATCTCGCTCCGCACCCTATTTCAATGAATGAAGCGCTCAAGGTCGATCAACAATAAGAGGGACAGGAGAGCCATCGCCCACATCACCAGTGGCACCTGACTTCTCTTACCACATGCCGCCTTCAATACCGTCCAGCTCAGGCAGCCCCAAATTATCCCCTGGGTGATCGAGTAGGTGAGAGGCATCAAAAACATCGCCATGAAGAAGGGGATGGCATCGTCGAGCCTCTCCCACCTGACGTAGATGAGGGGCTTGAGCATGAAGACTCCCACCAGCACCAGGGCAGGGGCCGTCGCCAGGGCGGGAACGATGGAGAGGAGGGGGGAGAGGAAGAGGAAGGGGAGAAAAAGGAGCCCCGTCACCACAGCCGCCAAGCCCGTCCTCCCTCCCTCCTGGACCCCGGCCGCAGACTCGACGAAGCAGGTGGAGGGGCTGGTCCCAAGGATTGCAGAGACTACGACCCCGATGGCGTTCGCCCGGAGGCTTTTGCTGAGGTTCCTCGGATCCCCCTCCTCGTCGATGAGGTTTCCGGCCTCGCAGACCCCTACACAGGTGGCTAGGCTGTCAAAAAGACACGAGAGGAGGAATACGAAGATCACGGGCCAGAGGGAGAGACCGAGGGATCCGCGAAGGTCGAGCTGGAGGAGGAGGTTGAAGTCGGGAGAGGACCACAAGCCGCCCGGGAGGGTGGGCGTCACCATCCCCAGGGAGATTTCCACCCCCCAGGCCAGGAGGGCGGTCGCGGCTATCCCCAGGATCAGGCTTCCTCTGACCCTTCTCACCATCAGGACCGCGGTGAAGATGAACCCGGCCAAAAAGGTCAGGGTCGTGGCACTGATCTTTCCCCAGCCGAGAACCCCGCTCTCCAGGGGAACGACGAACCCCGCCGACTCAAAGCCCAGTGCAGCGATGAAGAGGCCTATCCCTCCGGCAAAGCCGTAGCGGAGCATCGGCGGTACCCCCTCCAGGATCAGCTTTCTCTTATCGAGGACCGTCAGGATGAGAAAGATCACTCCGGCCCAGAATACGCACCCCAGGGCCGTATCCCAGGGGACGCCCTCCACCTCCACCACGGTGTAGGCGAAGAGGTAGTTGATGCTCATCCCCGGGGCCACCACTATCGGGTTTTTGGCGTAAAGCCCCATGAGGATGCTGGAGAAGGCGCTCACCAGGACGGTGGCGGTGAGGACGGCGTTGAAGGGGAGTCCCGCCTCCGATAGGACCGCTGGGTTCACGAGGATTATGTACATCGTCGCGAGGAAGGCGGTGACCCCCGCCAGAACCTCGGTCTTGATCTCGGTCCCGTTGTTGTAAAGGTCAAAGATCCTGGATATCCTGGTTATCATGTCCTTTACCATCCCTCCATCGGAGTCGGCTGATCAGATCTCGTTCTCGGGGGTTAAGACGGTTTTGACTTTGTCGGCACAGATCGGAGGAAAAGGATAAAACAGGTCTCGACCTTGAGGCTCGAAGAAAGGCAGGATCGAAGGCCGGTGAAATCTCATGAAGCTCGAAGAACTGATCGCCGCGGCCCGCGGTGAGGTGGAGGTCGACCTCCTCATAGAGGGAGCAGACGTCGTGAACACCCTCTCCGGCGAGGTATACCGGTCGGACGTGGCGATCTGTGAGGGGACCGTGGTGGGGTTCGACTGTGAAAGCGCGAAAAAGGTATTGGACTTCCCGGGGATGGTATTGGCTCCGGGGTTCATCGACGGCCACGTCCACCTGGAGTCGGCGATGGTGACCGTCCCCGAGTACGCGAGAGCCGTCGTCCCCCGGGGCACGACGACGGTGGTGGCAGACCCCCATGAGATCGCCAACGTCCTGGGGGCGGAGGGGATAAGGTACATCCTCGACTCCTCGCGGCTTTCGCCTTTATCCGTCTTCGTGATGCTCCCCTCCTGCGTTCCTGCGACGCACCTCGAGACCTCCGGAGCTTGTCTGGACGCGACGGCCCTCTCGGAAATCATCGATGAGGAGGGCGTCATCGGGATCGCCGAGGTGATGAACTATCCGGGGGTCATCTTCCGAGACCCCTCGGTCCTGGCGAAGATGGGGCTTGCAGGAGAGAGGAGGATCGACGGTCACTGGCCGAGGATCGATGGCCACTGCCCCCTCCTATCGGGCCGGGACCTCGCCGCCTACGTCGCCGCCGGGATCGGGTCGGACCACGAATGCACCTCCCTGGAGGAGGCCCGCGAGAAGCTCCGGCTGGGGATGAGGATCATGATCCGGGAGGGGACGGCCGCGAAAAACCTCGACGACCTTCTCCCTCTTGTAAACGAGGTCAACTCCCGGCGTTTCCTCTTCGTCTCCGACGATCGCCACCCCTCAGATATCCTCCGGGAGGGGCACATCGATTCCATGGTCAAGAGGGCCGTCGGAGCGGGGCTCGACCCCATTGTCGCAATCCAGATCGCAAGCCTCAACGCCGCCGAGTACTTCGGCCTCCGAGACCTCGGGGCGATCGCTCCAGGCCGGAGGGCTGACATCGTCGTCCTGGACGACCTCGACAACCTTGGGGTCCAGAGGGTCCTGAAGGACGGGGCCAACGTCGCAGAAGGCGGCCGCCTTCTCACCCCCATCGAAGAGGCCCCGAGGCCGCGATCGTCATCTATGAATGTCGGCAGGATCGGTCCCGGATCCTTCGATATAAAGGCTGATGGGAATCTGGTCAGGGCGATAGGGGTGATCCCAAACCAGATCATCACGAGATCTCTCCTGACCAGGCCGAAGGTAGAGGGGGGGAAAGTCGTCGCTGACCTTGATCGCGACCTTCTGGAGATGGCCGTCGTGGAGAGGCACAATGGAACCGGGAACGTCGGCCTCGGCCTCGTCAACGGGTTCGGCCTCGCGAGGGGGGCGATCGCCACCTCCGTCGCCCACGACTCCCACAACATCGCCGCCGTGGGGACCAATCCCGCGGAGATTTATCGGGCGGTCTCGGAGGTTCGAAATATGGGAGGCGGCCTCGTCGTCGTGGACGGTGGTGAGGTCGAGGCATCCCTCCCGCTCCCGATAGCCGGCCTCCTCTCGGACCGATCGATGGACGAGGTCGCAGAGTTGATCGAGGAGGTGGTGGGGGCGGCAAGAGCCCTGGGCTCGAGCCTTGAAGATCCCTTCATGACCCTCTCGTTCCTCTGCCTTCCCGTCATCCCGGAGCTGAAGCTGACCGATAGGGGTCTCGTGGACGTGAACCGGTTCGACTTCGTCTCCCTCTTCGTCGGAGAGGATGAAGAGGATGGAGCCAGGTTGATGGCGAGGGGATCAGGGCCGGGAAGATGAATCCGAAGAAGAGGGCCCTCGACGCGAGCTCCTCGGGGATCTGGTTTCGCTGGAACAAGAAGAACAGCTACAGCATTGCCGCCCTCCTCCCCCTGGTGGAGGGCGCGGGCCTCGCCGACCGCCCCCGGCAGGGGATAATGCTCTACAGTTTCGCCTCGGCCCAGGCCGATGAGGTCTACCAGGAGGTCGAAAGCTCCAAAGTAGATGCCATCTTCGTCGCCGGAGGCCCCCACCCCTCGGCAAGGCCCGAGGAGGCGCTCCGATCTTTCGATTATGTCGTCATCGGCGAGGGGGAGGAGACGCTGCCGGAGCTGATCGGCGTCATCAAGGGCGGGGGCGACCCCGAAATGGTCCTTGGCATCGCCTACATGCGAGAGGGAAGAGCGAGGATCATGCCAGCGCGAGAGCATGTAGACCTCGACCGCTACCCACCATTCAGGCCGCCGATATTCTCTCCCCTGGAGATCAGCCGCGGTTGCCCCTGGGGTTGCGCTTACTGTCAGACTCCCCGCCTCTTCGGGCGGAAGATGCGCCACCGGTCGATCCCAACGATATTGAGGTACGCCCGCTCTTACTCAGACCTCCGGTTCACATCGCCCAACGCCCTCGCCTACGGCTCTGACGGCGTCCATCCGAGGGTCGACAAGGTCGAGCGGCTCCTGAAGTCGTTATCCGAGCTGAACAAGCCGATCTACTTCGGGACCTTCCCCTCAGAGGTGAGGCCCGACTTCGTATCCGAGGAGGCCCTGGACCTGGTCGTCAAGTACTGCAAGAACCGCCACCTCAGCATAGGCGGCCAGTCGGGAAGTGACCGGATTTTGAGGGCGGTGGGAAGAGGCCACAGCGTTGATGCTGCGAGAAAGGCCTGCTACCTCTGCCTCGAGCGAGGCATCGTCCCCAACCTTGACCTCATCGTCGGACTTCCGGGTGAGACTCTGGAGGACCAGAGGATGACCCTCGACCTGGCCCGGGAGGTGGTGGGCAAGGGCGGAAGGATCCGGGCTCATCACTTCACCCCCCTTCCCGATACCCCCCTCGAAGACGCGATCCCAGCGCCGCTCTCAGAGGACGTGGCAAAAGAGATGGGAAAGCTCGCCCTGGATGGAAAGGCTACGGGGAAGTGGGCACCCAAGGTTAAAGGTAAAAGCGCTTGAAGGGAAGCCTGTAGTCGTCCTGAAGCTCGTACTTCACCACGATCCTATTTTCGTCCACCAGGATCTCCTTCACCGACTGAGAGAACATGTACCATGCGTATCCTCGATCCGGCACCCTCAGCCTGTCGGGAAGGCTCGAGGCAAACTCCGTCTCGTTGAGGATGTAGGAGCGAAGTAGCTCGCTGCCCGCGGCGAAGAGGAAGGGAAAGCCCACGCGCTCCACCTCCTCTGCCATGCAGGGGTCGGTCAGCCTCAGTCGCTGCTTCAGATACTGGCGGTAATCATCTTCTTTGATCACAAGCTCTTTCAATTCGCTCAACCCGATTCACCGGGATCGGGTCTTGCGATATAAGAGATAAAAATTGCGGGGCAGGTCTTGCCCGGACTCCCGCCCCCCCAAAAAAAGTCAAGCTTCCCCGGGCAGGCGGCCTCTCCGGGCCAAAAAGGAGGGAGGACCCTGGGCCGCCACAGCCTTTCGGGGATTATGGTTTTATTCCACCGATACTTCCAGGTCCAGCCCCGTGAGGGCGCTCAAAATGTCCTCTGCCATGGTGGCCCTCGTATCGTCGTCGAGATCTTTTGATAGGACGACCCTGACCTTCTTCCCCTCGACCTCTATTCGGTCTACCCTCTTTGCCGCCACGATGTTCAGCCCCTTGGCTGGGTCGAGGACGCCGGTCATCATCCTCTTCACGAAGTCCTCGTCGACGGTCCTCTTACCCCTCTTGGCCTCGTACTTCATTATAGCGGCCTTGAGGCCGGAGGTGGCAAGCATTGCACAGTGAACCTTGTGCTTGGGAAGCCCTCCCAGCTCCTCCACCACGTCCTTGAAGTGAACCTTCTTCGCTTCCTCCAGGGTCTTGCCTTTGGCCAATTCGGTGGTGGCGCTGGTGCTGGCGATGTTGGCGGCGCACCCGAAGCTCTCGAACTTTATGTCCTCGATCACCTCGGTATCGGGGTTGACCTTCAAATATAGCTGGACCATGTCGCCGCAGGCGGCGCTCCCCACCTTCGTCGTCACGTCCGCGTCCTCGATCCTTCCCGGGTTTCTCGGGTTTCTGAAGTGGTCCAGAACCTTTTCGGTATATCCAAGGTTGCTCATCATCAAGCCTCGACTTTTTCTTCCGATTTGGAGCCTGAAGACGGTACGGGGTCGACGGGACAGGCCGCGATCTTCTCCACGAGCTTTGCCAGGACCTCCTTTCTCATCCCGCCGACGAACTTGATCGACCCGACGACGAGGTGACCGCCGCCGTTGACGCCGCCGGCCTTGATCTCCTCCCGAAGCTCGCGGACCATCTTTGGTATGTTCATCCGGACGCCCCGGCTCCTCAGGACGGCGAAGTCCGGGCCGTAGCCGATGGTCACCACCGGCTTTCCGCCGTACTTCTTGCAGAGGCGGTCGTGGACCTCGCCCGAGGTCTTTCCCGGAGGCGGAAAGGTGAACTTGTGGGCGTAGTTTTCGACGTCCAAAACGTTCATTACAGCCCCGTTGGGGAGGGTTTGGGTTTTGACGTGGGCGAAAGAGGCCCGAAGCTGCTCTTCGATCGCCTCGTTCGCCTGCTCGCATAGGAGCTGGACTATCTTTCTGTGCCTATCGAGCCTTCCCAGGCAGAGGATGTCGTTTACAAGCCCCCTTCCATCGTTGAACCGGAGCCAGAAGGCCTCGTAGTCGAGAGCGAGAGCGATCTTCTTCAGCTCATCGATCCCGAACCGATCCTCCACGAGGCGGATGTACCTCTCGGCCTCGGGAGCCTCGCTCCGATCGCCGACGGCCGAGACCGCCGGAAAGTGCTTGATCTTCTCCTCGACATCGGGGTTGATCATCCTCGCGATCTCCGTTGCGATCATCCCTGTGGTAATCCCGAAGTCGCCGCCCTGGTGGGCGGGATTCACATGGGCTATCAGGTACTCGTCGACGGCCTCGTCGGGGTGGTGGTGGTCGACGACGAGCATCTCAAGGCCGTAGATCTGGGCCTGTCTCATGGCGGGGACGTCCTCCTCGGTGGAGCCGTTGTCCAAGAGGACGATGAGCGGCATCTTCTGGTCGTGACGGGACTGGTCCTCCAGAGCGTAGGTGAGGTCCTTGGTCACGTCCTCCAGCTCATAGAAGGGGGCCTTCGACGGCGCCCTACGGTAGTTGTAGTATTCGGCGTCGGATCCCCCCACCTCTCGAATCATAGGGATTATGGCTGTCTCAACGGCCACCGCCGCGCTCATCCCGTCGGCGTCGGCGTGATGCCTCACCACGATCGGCTTCGACTTGAGGATCGCCCTCCGAATCTCCTTTGCGACCTCCCTCATCTTCGGCTTGAGCCTCGTTATGATCTCGCTCTCCACGAGAAGCGGCGGATCGCTCGGCTCGGCCCTCTCGTCGATGGATTTTTCGATCCGGTCCTTTACGACGGAGGCCTCGCCGCCCCAGAGCTGTTTCATCGACTTGACCTCGACCTGGATCTGGCCGTTTCTCACGGAGACGTCTCCGATCGCTCTCACTATCATCTCGGTGTCGATCTCGGGGTATGCCCGAACTCCTGCCCGCTCGAAGGCGGCGCAGAAGACGAGGCCGCTATCGTCGGCGATGGTGAATATGGTGGGCCCGCCGGTCTGCTTTACCTGGATCACCTCCCCCTCAACGGAGATCATCTTTCCGACAAAGCGTTGGAGGTCGCTGACCCTCGTCACCGGAAGCTCCTTTCTCACCTCTAGGGTGTGGTGCTCGCCCACCTCGACGGGCTCAAGCTCGATATTTCCGTTTGGGGCTACGTTTCTCACCCGGACGTATATCTCCTCGCCCACCTCGGGGGTTATCTTCAAAAACTTGTTGTGGGCCAGCCCCCGGACGTGATCGTTCAGGTCCACGAACGCCCCAAAGTTGGCGATCCCCGATACCTTACCCTGGTATGTGTCGCCCACCACCAGATCGCTGGTATCGCAGGCGTTCTCCAGAGTGTGGACGACGGGCTTTTTGGCGCAATTTGTACAAAGCTCGCCCTTGGTGGTGAGCTTGACGCCGCAGATGGCGCAGAGGTACTCCCGACCCAGGCCTCCGCACTCAGTGCAGGTCTCAGTGACGGGGATCTTCCCCTCGCCCTTGCAGACGGGGCATTTCGTCGCCCCCTTGCTCACCAGGTCGTCGATCTCGCTGGCAGAGGCCTCTCCCAGGCTGACAGACTCGATCTTGCCGGTCCCCTTGCAGTTGGGACAGACCTTCTCTCCGGTCGTCAGATAGCCCTTGCCCCCGCATTTCTCGCACAGTTTCATCCTTGAGTTGAAGACCGGCAAGGGATTTATCGGTTTTGGAGGGGACGGGCTGGAGGGGAGAGGGGATAAATAGCATCTTGCACCTCTCCCGTCCATGCGAGTTGCTGTCTTGCGGCTTGGCCACCGGCCAGAGCGGGACAAGAGGATCACCACCCACGTGGGCCTCGTGGCCCGAGCCTTCGGGGCCGAGGAGATGCTCCTGGCGGGAAGGGACGAGAAGCTGGTGGCAGGCCTTGAAGACGTCGCCGAGAGGTGGGGCGGCGACTTTCGGGTGAGGTCCGTTTTGAGCTGGAGGGGGGAGGCGAGGCGGTGGAAAGATGTCGGCGGCAAAATAGTCCACCTCACCATGTACGGGACGCCCCTCTCGGAGGCGATCGGAGAGATCCGCCTTTCTGAGGCGGTGATGGTGGTAGTGGGAGCCGAGAAGGTCCCTCCCGAGATCTACGAGATGGCGGACTGGAACGTGGGCGTCGGAAACCAGCCCCACTCGGAGGTGGCGGCCCTGGCGGTCTTTCTGGACAGGCTCTGGGGAGGCGAAGAGCTGAATAGGGAGTTTGAAGGGAGGATCGAGGTCGTCCCCAGCCCTCGATACAAAACCGTCATCGAAAGGCGAGAAGATGAGGGATGATCGAATCCTAATCGTCGGCCAGAACGTCCGGCACATCGCATGCTCTGCGGCGCGGGCCGGGCTCGTGGTCTTCGCCGCCGACTGCTATGGAGACCTCGATCTAGAGGAGTCGGTCTCAAAGTCGTTTCTCCTTGAGTGCGATCCCTCAATCCCTGGGGCTCTTGCAAGGTCTGCCGAGAGCCTCATCATAAGAGCGCTCGATCACTGCTCCATCGACGCCCTCGTCCTGGGGCCGGGAGTCGAGGAGATGAGGATCGAAGGGGTGAGGATCCTTAACAACCCCCCAAAGAAGATATTAGAGGTCTCAGACAAGCTCTGGCTCGCCCGCTGGCTCGAAAAAGAAGGGTTCGCCTCGGTTCCGACTTGGCCCATCGGCGAGGGGAGGGATGGGATCGAGTTTCCACTTATGATCAAGCCCCGGAAGGGGGCGGGCGGGACTGAGAACAGGCTCGTCACAAGCAACGGAGAACTGGCCCGTCTCGAGGGCGAGATGATCGTCCAGGAGATGGTGGCTGGAACGCCGGCGAGCGTCTCAGTGATCGCAGACGGTGAGGAGGCGGTGGCCATCTCTGTCAATGAGCAGCTGATCGGGACCCGTTGGCTTGGAGGGCGCGGCTTTAGATACTGCGGAAACATCTCGCCCCTGGAGTCCCGGTACGACTCCATAGTTTCCGAGATGATCGAGATCGCCGAAGAGATCACAATGAGGCTCCACCTCATCGGCTCCAACGGGGTCGACTTCATCCTGACGGAATCAGGACCTGTCGTCCTGGAGGTGAACCCGAGGTTCCAGGGTAGCCTCGACGCTGTGGAGATCTCCACGAGGATGAACGTCTTTCGGGCTCACCAGCTCTCTTTTGAAGGGCGCCTCCCCGAAAGGCTGAAGCCTCGTGGATTTGGGGGGAGGGCGATCCTGTTCGCAGAGGACGACCTAAAAATAGGGGTGGATCTCAGGTGCGCAACGAAGTGGGTCGCCGACATCCCGAGGCCGGGTTCGTTCGCGAAGCGGGGCGACCCCATCGCGTCCGTCCTGAGCTTCGGAGAATATAGAGAGGAAGCCGTGGACCTTCTCCGGCGGAGAAGCTCGTTGATCTATGGGGCCCTTCGACAGCCCGCTGATGCTACCAGGACATGACCCGATAGAGCCAGTGGGAGATCATGGTGATGAACTTCTCAAATCCGCTTCCCTTTTCCAGCTTCTCCCGATCCTTCTCGCCGTACTTTTTATCCTTCATCCAAGACATGATTTTTGGGTTGTCGATCTGAAGATATAATGATATCGGTCTCTATGAAATCGACCCGTTGCGTTCCCGAGAAGCTCGCAAGCTCGAGATCGCAGAGGCGGCAAGTAACCGATGTTTTGTCAGGATAGCGGCCCCCATTTCGAAAGCATTGGAGGGAACCGTTTTGGCGAGGTGATGAAGGAGACCATCGCGGACCTATCGAGGAGAAGCCCGGCATCCGGGCCTGTCCCGGCGTCTGGGGGAGGCCGCCCCTCAAGAAAACCAAAATCTTTATGAGACATAAGAGAGGCTTTCAACCAAGTGATAAACATGGATATAATAACCACTATCGAATACCTGCAGGCTCTGGTTGTAATGGCGCTCTTCTTCGGAATTCTGGCGGTGGGGTTCAAGGTCTGGCGCTGGAACTACGCCTGACCATCCGAAAGAACCGCACGTCAACTCTTTTTGGTCTTTGCCAATGGGGCTCAGCGAGAGCTCGTCGGCTTCGTTGAATCAGCTGTAAATTCCCGACCCCAGGACGATCACCTTTGTCCCCCTAAGGTCGAGCTTTGAGCCCTGACCTGAGCCTATCTGGACTGATGTAGAGCTGAACTTGTAGCCGCTGGCATCCGCAGTTATTGAGTGCCATCCCGGGCTCAAGGAGACCCAAAAGCCGCCATCATCGTCCGCCGATACGGAGAAGAGGCCGTCGATCCGAACCCTCGCCGCCGGGATGCCGGTGCCGGTTTTGTCGGTGACCTTCCCCTCCAGCCAGCCGTATTCATCCTCATAAGTCCCGGCGGGATAAAATGCATCTCCCGTTTGGCTTCCCATCACAACTCCCGCCGCCGAGACGGTCCCGGTCCAGACCCTGGCCGTAGTCGTGGTGAAGCTGAACCCTTCAAGCTCCGCGGTCACCGAATAGGTTCCCGAGGGCACGTCCATCCCGTAGTAGCCTAGGGAGTTCGTGACGGTGGTGAAGATCCCGCCTTCCGTTCCAGAGATCCTGGCCCTCGCTCCAGAGATCCCGTTCCCATAATAATCGATCACCCTGCCCACCAGGCCGTATGTGGTCGGATACCCGGCGGGATTTACAGCCACCTCCACGCCGTTGCTCCATCCGCTCACGTTGAACTGATAATAGTGGGCCTCCAAAGTCTCAGCATGCCGGTCCAGCCTGTACCATCCCGGGCTGACAAAGCCCGAGGAGATGACCCTCCTCCCCCCGTCATAAAGGTCGAAGGTCCCCCATCTGGAGACGTAGAGCCAGAGGGTGTAGGGGGCTCCGAGGCTGACCTGCCCGCTGGTGACGAGGAGGCCGCCCGATTGGAGATAGAGCTGGTTTGGTCTCAGCACCTCGTCCCCAAGAGATAGGGCCGTATCGGGAGCGAAGGGGTTGGCGGAGAGCAGCCTAGGCGAATCGTAGCGATTGGGAGAGTAGGGGTCCCAGGCGGCTCTTCCGGGAGTATAGTACGACTCCTGGCCTGGACCATAGGGGTCCCATTCGGGCCTATCTGCTGCGAAGGGGTTTGGAAGATATTCTATCTCATCGCCGTCGTCAGCCGCAAGACCGTTCGAGCTGAAGGCCGACGAATAGACCAATCCAAATAATATGCAAAGTGATACTCGGCAGATCAATCTCAAAGCTTCAACCACCCCATAATGAAAAGCGCTCGTCGGCGACTTAAAGATTGCGGAAGGGAGAGCGACCGCCAAAATACACCCCGAAGAGTTCAAGACCCTGATCCGATGGCCAAAATAGCCAAAATGTTTAAGTATATTCAATTTCAACCGAAAAAACTGAAATATCAGAACAATTCGAATAAACCCCATCGAATGACGAATGGGTTGATAAAGAGCTGGAACGATTTGTACATTGGGATCGAGGAGAGTTCCATGGTCGTTCAAGAAATCATCTATTCATGAAAACGCTTAACTCAGAACAGATTAATCGGACAATACCGCGGATCAAAAACCTGCAGCAGATAACTTATATATAGAACTGACAAATGACCATTATATTAAAGTCGATATAGGTTGGAGGAGATCCATGAACTACCTTAGGGCTGGAGGACTGCTTTGCCTGCTCATCTTCGTCATGGTGGCAGTTCTGCCAATGGGGGCGTTGGCACAAGATGATGCTCCAGATGATTCGGTCCTCTCGGGGGCTGAATCCTCTAGCGGTGCCGATGCTGAAGACACGAACGCTGCAGATGAACCTGAAATGCCACCAGCTGGAGATGAACCTGAAATGCCACCAGCTGGAGATGAACCTGAACTGCCACGGCCAACGAGACCTCAGCTGAAGAGACCGAAGAGGATGAGGAGGGGGCTGAAGAGGAAGAGGAGGAAGAAGAGCTCTCCACCACCGATAGGATCTGGCGCGAGGGCAAAAATCCGGCCGACTACACCTGGAACCCCCAGACCTTCTCGGGATTCTTCTACGATCTCGATGACGACGTGGGAACTGAGACCCTCACCGTCCACCTGATGGAGTCGGGCGACGGATATGATCGGACCATCGAAGATGGGGACCTGGAGTACGTGACCGAAGCCGATTCGATAAGGTTCGAGTTCGACGACTGGGGAGAATATCAGGTCATCGGCTTCATGGCTCAGAAGTACTTCGCTGGATACATGGGGGCCGATCGCGATATCGTCAGCAAGGATATCAGCCTCCTGGATGAAGAGGAGCTCCGCCAGGTTCTGATAGACGACGACGAGGAGTACACCGTCGACACCGGTTCTGTCCTGCCCCTGGAAGAGGGTTACGAGTTCAGGATCAAGGAGATCGACCTGGACGGGAACAAGGTCTGGCTCTCCCTCGCTAAGGATGGCGAGGAGATAGACAGCAAGGTGGTTGACCCGACGAATCTCAGATCTTCAACCTACAAGTACGAGATCGACCTGAGCGGTGAAGATCTGCCGCTGGTGATGCTCCACGTATCGAACATATTCAGAGGCGCCGAGTCCAGCCTCGTGACCGTAGACGGCATATTCCAGATCTCCGACAGCTACACCACCGTCGCCAGCGGTGACAAGTACGGAGATATGGAGGTAGACTCGATATCCGGAGACACCATCAGAATGACCAACGACAACTCCATCACCTTGCGGAAGGGAAAGACCGTACCGGTGATGGGGGACGTCAGCTTCCTCGTGGGCGACTCCGACGAGCTCCGGTTCGGGCCGACGGTGAAGAGGACGGGCAATTACGAGATCAGGGGAACGATCGTCGACCCGGCAGAATACGAGAAGTTCACCTGGACCCCTTACAACTTTGAGGGCTTCTACTACGACATCGACGACGACGTCGGGACCGAGGAGCTCGAGGCCAGGTTCACCGGAGACAAGATCGACGACGGAGACCTCAGATACAAGACCGTGCCCCAATCTGTGAGGTTCGAGTATGACCGCTGGGGCAGCTACAACGTCATAGGCTTTTTGGCTGAGAAGTACTTCGCTGGATACACTGACGAGACCGATTTCACAGATGAGTTCAGCGTCCTGAACGAGGAGGAGCTGAGAAAGGTCCTGATCGATGACGACGAGTCTTATACGGTTCGGAGCGGCGCCACCTTCCCGCTTAAAGAGGGTTACGAGCTTCGGATAAAGGAAGTAGATCTCGACGGAAACAAGGTCTATCTCTCCATCACCAAAGACGGCGATGAGGTCGATAGCAAGGTCGTCGAGCCCGGAAGCGACGTCTCGAGCTCCACCTTCACCCTAGACGAGGAGATCGGAAGCGAGGACGTTCCCATAATCGCGATCCACGTCCAGAGCGTCTTCCGGGGAAGGGAGGAGGACCTGGCCACCATCGAGGGGATCTTCCAGGTATCTGACGAGCCTCGATCCGTCGAGGAAGGCGAGACCTACGGCAAGATGGAGATCGACAGCATCTCTGACGGCGGAATCGAGATGGTGAACGACGGCTCCTTCAGCCTCGGCAAAGGAAAGAGCATCACCATCATGGAGAACATGTTGTTCAAGGTATCCGACAGCGATAGGAGGCTTGTTGTCCCCGTCGTCGAGGTCGAGCAGGAGCTTGAGCCCATGAGGATCGACATCCCCGAGGTGACGGTGGGGACTGCGGCCGAGCTTTTGGTGACCTCTGAAGGGGAGCCTGTGATAGGCGCCCTCATCACCATCAACGGCGATGAAGTTGGGACCACCGATGCTGACGGCATATACCTCTACTCGCCAACGTTGTCGGGCAGCTTCGACATAGAGGCGAAGAAGGACGGGTACACTGAAGTCAAGGGAGTCCTCGTCGTGAGCGAGATCCGGGAGGAGAGGTTCCTCGCCGTCACCTCGCCCCAAGAGGTGATGAAGGGGGAGAGCTTCGTAGTCAAGGTCACCATAGGCCTCGACCAGAGGCCCGTGGAGAGAGCTGATGTCACCTTTGACGATGCCAGCATCGGTGCCACCGACAGCCTCGGCACCATATCCTACGCCTCGGACGCGGTGGGCTCTCACACCATAACGGCCTCCAAAGAGGGGTTGGAGAGCGGCTCAAGGAAGATCTTGGTCGTAACCCCGATCGAGATAACGGGCATCGAGATGGACGAGACCACCAGGGCCGAAAAGACGGTCAAGATAACCGCCAACTCCGCGAACCGGGGATCCGTCAGCGACACCACCAGCGTGGCTTTGAAGGTCAACGGGAACCTCCAGGCCACCGAGAACCTGACCGTCGGAGCTGGTGAGACGGGCTCTCTGACCTTCGAGTACAAGCCCGAGGAGCCCGGCCTGTACACCGTGGAGGTCGACGGAATTCAGAGGACTCTGACGGTGGAGGAGAAGAGCAACTCCGGCATGATCGCCGGGATTCTGGTGCTTTTGCTCCTCATCGGAGGGGGAGCTTACCTCTACTCGACCGGCAAGCTGAACGAGATTCTGGGGCAGATCAAGAACCGCTGATTCTGCCCCAAAACTTTCGCCATGAAATCATCCGGATAAAGGGGGATGCCCCGGACGATCCTCCTCTCCGACTCTTTTTTCCATCTCATATCTGACCCCATCGAGCATCTGAATTGCGTTTTAAATGCTCGTTTTGGCGCTTTCGATGAGATCGAATTCCAGGATCGCTATAGGTATCGTCGGGGACTATTCCGGTGGGATCTAGCGGCCGTTCTGGAAAATCGGCTCCTATCAGCTGAGGCGGAGAAGGTCGTAATGGGCCCAGATCAAAA
The DNA here is from genome assembly GCA_001509375.1 of Methanothrix harundinacea. Classification (GTDB taxonomy): domain Archaea; phylum Halobacteriota; class Methanosarcinia; order Methanotrichales; family Methanotrichaceae; genus Methanocrinis; species Methanocrinis harundinacea_D. Next base: position 39,156 of record LGFT01000013.1, read on the forward strand.
GGGGCTTTGATATCGGTTCATGGTGGAGAAGAATTGGGCAGGGGTATGCTGAGGCCGAAAACCTCACGATCGTCAATATCGGAAAAGCAGAGCACGTGACTACTCCTCGCCCTGAAGGGCGGAGCTTTTAGCTTTTGGCAGAGACTGTAGCCCCAGTCTCAGAATGTTTATTGCTGCATTCTCGTCACGGTCCATGACCAGCCCGCATTGAGGACATTCATGGATCCGCTCCGATAGCGACTTCGGAACTTTTAGACCGCACCTGGAACATAGCTGACTTGTGTTCCTGGGATCGACTAGAACCACTATCGAACCGGCACTCTC
>LGFT01000108.1 GCA_001509375.1 Methanothrix harundinacea
ATATCGTCTGATTAAGGTGGTGCTACCTAATTTGGAATGCCATACCCGCCCATAGGGATTACCAAAATAATCTAAAAAAACAATATCAATATTATTATCAACAGCAAATTTAACCGCATCAGTAGAAAAGTAGGCACTGGTAGTAATTAAGATACTATCAACTTTCTTTACCGATACCTCAAAAACTTTATCCTCATTTTTAACCAGAAAACAATTCTCTTTCTTTTTTAAATAAGAACCTCGGGAATTAATAACTAATTGCATAATAAAATTTCCTGTCTATTCTTATTATTTTTATCTTATAATTTTTTAATTGTGCCAAATCCGCGAGAAACAGATTTACCAAGACCTATATAATCGGGGAGATGAAAATTCACCTGAAAAGTTCCCAGAAAACCGATAACTGACCTGCCCTTAAAGTTAATTGTAGTTTCCTTCAGGTTAACTTCTGTCAAAACTTTTTTATCAACAAAGTAGTTAAAGGTCTTAGCAATTGCTATGATATTTTGAATTAAAATACTTTTTAGTTGATCAGTCCTTTCCGGGAAGGAATAGTCTCGGTATCTGCGATAATTTTCTTCATTTAAGGCAAACCAGGGGGTTAAGAATTGATACTTTAAATACTCCTTTGGCTCATCCGATTCATCTGTAACTCCAAATATTTCTTCCTTAAGGGAGATTTCCTTACTATATATTTGATATTTATAGCCACCTAAATCAATCCAGTCATATTGATTATAAATACTTTGCAATACTTCTACTCCTTCAGCTAAGCCCAAAACCATCTTTTTACCGTCAATATCTTTATACTGGATGCGAGGATATTGATACAAAAATTTATTATTCGCCAAATGATGGTGCAATAGGAGATAGCTATCAAATTGGTGAGCAAAAAACCCTCTTAAATTTTCAGCTTTTCCCATTATTGGTTGATCCGATTCCATAATTATCTTCATTGTTTTTATAATCATGATGAACCTGTAGATTTTATATTCTATACTAAAAAATTAATGAACCCCCTTCAGAAAAATCTGCCCTTTTTTTAAAACCAGTTTCTAGGTCATAGTAATGTCCCTGTTCAATATCTTCTTTAGCTATTTCAGGAATATAACTAATATCTTTATTTTCTATAAAATCGCTGGCACATTGATAAGGAATAGAAATGACATAATCGTAAAAATCTTTTCTTATTTTTAAAAATTCATTCTTTCGCTCAAAGGTATTTTTTATTTCTCTTATTTCCTGGTACTTTCTATATACCTTTTGGGCTTCCTCATTTAATTCTACAAAGACATCTACTTTATACCAATCTCTCTCTTTAATAAGCTTGAATTCAGAAATTGGTTTACGCTTATCACTATCTGAATTTTTATCATAAAAATATAAACTATAAAGTGATTTAATTAATTTAGTTTCTAAAATAGACTTTCCCTTTGCTTCACTAAAATACTCATTTATCAAATCTAAAAAATCTTTTTCAAAAATAAATTCTTTTTCTTTAAGTAATTCACCAACAATATTCAATAGAACTTTATCATAAATATTGGCATACCTATATTCTGAACCTTTTTCATTTATTTTTATTAAGTTTATTAAATGAGTCTCCCCTTTTTTATACTTCTTATTCCTATTACACCTGCCTGAAACTTGTATGATAGAATCCAAAGGTCCTATATCTCTAAAAACACATTCACAATCTATATCAACTCCTGCTTCAATTAATTGGGTTGAAATTATTATAACCTTTTGATTATTTTCAATTCTTTTTTTTATTACTTCAATTCTTTCTCTTCTTACCTTTGGAATTATATTAGAAGAGAGATAATATAGATCATATTTGTGGTCTCCTTTAATAATTTTTTTTATTTTTATTTTCTTTTTTCCTTCTTTATTAAGAACAATTGTTTCAATTTCTTCAAATTTATCTCTAGAAAGTAAATAATAAAACTCTAATGAAGCTCCTATTGTGTTAAATACAAACAAATATGAACTTTTAGACCAATTAATTAAACTATTATAAAAATTTGGTATATCTTGCTTACTAAGATTTATTTCTAAACAAACACGGTTTAAATCAGATTCTTTAAAATATTTTTCATAATTTTCAACTAACTCAATATATTCGCTCTCTTCAAATATCAATGGTTTTGTAGCTGTAATTAGAATAATTCTACAGTTATAGTATTTTGTCATTCCAAGTAGAACTTCTCGTACCAGATTCCAGTACTCGATAGGTATATTTTGAATTTCATCTAAAAGAATTATTGA
>LGFT01000109.1 GCA_001509375.1 Methanothrix harundinacea
CTTCTCGAGGGTATCGAGACGGGCCTCCGGGTCCTCGGACGACGCGCCGGAGAGTATTTTATCTATTTGAGCCTGATCTACCCCCACCATGATAAGGAATTATATTATTATCATAGTTAATAAATTTTTGCCATGATGATATTAGTTTTCCTGTGGGTTTGGTGAGTTCTGGAGGTTGTTATGGAGCGGTTGGGGTCGAAGGTCGCCTGAATTGAGGATGACAGCCAGACAGTGAGAACGGCCGCGATTTAGTTGACAGGGGTAGTCGGGTTGCCTGCTGGGGAGAAGAGACCATTTCACCCCACGGTTGGGGGACGGCAAGGGACAACCCATGAGCGTAGAGAGAAAGGCATCGCTTAAAGACCCAAATAGCGAACTTTTCATGCACTACACCTTTTTTCTCCTCCCGCTAACAAGCAGGTTTTTCATACCAAGTGCTACGAGTTGATTAACGATATCTTATAAGCCCTTACTCGTGACTCAAGCCGATGACGAACCGGTTTGATATCCTCGACCGATTTCATCACCTGGAATGCCTTTTCAACGACATCTTTCTCCATATACATTTTGACAACTTCAGTGGCAGAATACCTTTCATCCGTTGCATAGATGACAAAAGTGCCATCCATTGCCTGTGCAGTTTCCACCCTCCCTTCATCAATTTTCCATGAAAAGTCGATGATAGACTCATCTTCTGGGAATTGAATACTGAAATACGTCTTCCATCCCGTGACGATTTCATTAATTGCAGTAGTGAGGTCTTTTTGGTCCTTACTGGTATGCTTCTTCTTAAGACGATCTAACTCCATAGAAATCTCATAAAGTGCTTTATTTCGATTTTTAACAGACTGAACAGCTTTTTTTATATTGCGATAGATGACGACCTCCCTCTCCTTCCCATACAATGGAGCTCTGATCTTGACTGCATATAACGTCCCATTATCTTTACACGGAACAAGATACTCCACAGTCTCCGGAATGGGATTCTCCTTGATTATCGTCCTGACCTCTGACGAAACCTTTGGCACTCCGCAGATCACCTTCCACCCATTTCGTTCAAGAGTCGTCACCGTTTGCTGGGATGTGTTACCCCTATCCCAGATGATCGTCCCGTCTGAACATGCAAAATCCGAAAGTCTGGGGAGTAATCCCTGCATTGTTGTCATCGATGCATGGTTCCCCGGATGCACTTTATGTGCAAGAGGTTGGCCATCGTGTTTAGAAATGGTCACCGTGAGGTTGATCTGCTGGTGTTTTGCCTCATCCGGATTGTATCCTTTGCTCGTTAATGGACAGGTCTCTCCATAGACGATGATTGGTGTCATATCAACAGCCAATACCTCATCGATACCCTGTGGAAGAGGATGTTGTTCTCTCCATAGTGTATACATCATCTCGTCAAGAGCGGGAGTATGGTCAATAAGCCGGTCTGACCCACTATCCTGTGAGCATACAGCATCAAGAGCATCGAGAAAGGCATTTTTATTCAGCGCTTTCTCGGGGAGATTGGCTAATGTGGGGAGTTCAGTGCCAAGGAGCCAGGAATCCATCTGCGAGGCACTCTCAGGATCAAGTGCACGATTAATTGCCCAGAGTGTAAGGAGTTTACCCGGACTAGCGCCATTTTTCTTAGTTCTGCATTGACAGATCCGATCGATTGTCTGAGCAAGATGAAGTTCTTCTGCAATCTGCCAGAGAACTTCGACATCTCCCGCCCGATGAGCTCGTTCCGGTGGTCTCCAGTTGATCTGTTGTGCTTGTTGTTTTGTCGGAGTAATTGTCCCATCATCATTAAGGATACCCCGTGAAGGATCAACAGGTCAATCTTTTTGAATTGGCGTAGATAGACCGAAAGCCTGTTTTGGCCCCGTGCCTCGACCATTTCGTTGATCAGTGCTGCGGCGGTCCGAAACGATACGCGATACTCGTTATCACATGCAAGCATCCCGGTAGCAATTGCCAGATGCGTCTTTCCGGTCCCTGAATTTCCAATCAGTATGACATTCCTTTGTTCCTTCAGGAATCCGAGGGATTTCAATGCAGGAATAGCATCTCTCCCATCTTTTGGGAGGAGATTGAGGTCAAGGTCTTCAAACAATTTCTTTGTTGGGAATCCAGCCTGTCGGAGTGCTTTTATCTGACGATTCACCCGTCGTTTATCCAGTTCGGTCTGGAGCGCCAGCGCCATATGCGTCTCAAGCACCTCATTATCAGGCTGGCAGTCACGGAAATACTCGTATACCCCATTAATTCGCAATTGTTTGCAGAGGGTTTCAAGTGGCTGGCTCATCGTGTCACGTCCATCATGCGATCATACTCCTTGAGATCAGGTTCAAGCACAGGAAATCCCATTGGGATCTCAAGGGTCTCGATGTGTGGCTGCTGCATCCTCCCGTTAATAGCAAAGCGGATCGCCGAATACTCCGGCTGGATATTCCATCTCTTGAGATGGTCAAGGGCTTCACAGATCTGAGTGACGGATGTTTCCTTTGCCAGATCAAGGATATCGAGGAATGGCTGGGGGTTCCCACTGTACTGTGTGTTGAACAGATCCTGAATCCGTGGATCGACCCCAGCCATCACCTTTGAGTATTTCAATGCACGGGGTTTCATCTGGAACGTCTTGATGTAATGGAGAATGTCCATTGAATACCCGCCTTTCCCGAATAACCGGCGATGAGTGGCGATGATGGTATCGCCGTCAAGGAATTCGATGGTGCGAACAGTGACCTTATAGTGAATATGGCGGGAACAATAGGTCTCGGGAACAGAGTAGAGGTTCGTCTCGTAACTGACGAGCGAATAGCGGTTTATGGTGCCCCTCCTCAATTCAAAGTTTGAATATGCAAGTGTGGGAAGAGGAAGCATCTCATGCACTTCTGAGAGAAGACTGAGTGATGGAGCCTCATTACGGCGATAGACCGGATGACTGTTGATCTCGGCCAGACTCATGCTGAGCCACTCTTCAGCTTCTTCAAATGAATCAAACTCACTTCGTTCACCAAATGCATGACGACGGACATACCCGACACTCTCTTCATCGGTCCCCTTCTCCTGGGGTGAGGCGACATTACACGCACAGGGTTCAAAACCAAAGTATAACGCGAATTCAAGGAACGATTCATGGAATTGATGCTTCTTCGAATCATATGCGGTACTCATCCGGTCATAGAAGAGTGTCTTCGGAACAGCACCGATCTCGTTGAAGAATGCAAGGTGTGCGTCAATGACTTCGTATCGGGTTTCGCGATGATAGAGACGCGCAAACCGATACAAGGAATGAAGTGAGACAATGACGGCCAGGGAGTACCGATGCTCAATACCTTTGATCCGGAGAATGACCATACCCCAATCAAATTCGGCCCGGATACCTTGCTGTGGATCCTGAAGGATACTCACCGTCCGAATGGTGTGGGCGGCGCGATACTTTGATACGACCTTCTTCACCGAGGTGTAGCTGACGGTTTCGTTCTCCTTGATCAGGAGTTCCCAGATGCGTTTGGCAGTGATCTGTTGTTTCTCATGGTAGGTCGAACTTGAATCGAGATACTGGTGTATCTTCGCCACAAGCGCATCGGTGAGAACTGTCCGGGTACGGGAGATGGTCCGGTGTTTGGGAAGAATCTCTTCGACTGTGCCGTCACGAACATCATCTATTCGATGAAGATACTTCTTGACAGTGTTTTTCGAGATGTGTAACTCTCGTGCAACTCTTTTGTACGAACCATACAATTCGTATAGCTCTTGTATGCGTTTTATCTCAGGCATTTCGAACACCACTCTGTGTCCCCTCACCTGATCTTAGGTGGAGACAGGTTCTTTA
>LGFT01000058.1 GCA_001509375.1 Methanothrix harundinacea
TCCGGGGGTTTACGGCGTTGAGGATGAGAGCAAATTTCATATCGTCCTGACCGACAATGGAGGTGAAGGGGAGGGTTCTTCTCTTGAGGTGGTGCATCTAAGTCGCTCCTTCTTTTCGATATCGGATCGTACTTAGTCACACTTAATTATATAAGCTTTTACTTCGTTTTAACAATAACATCATAATCCGACAAAATTTGTTACAAAAATTTAATTTTCATCATGAAAAAGGGCGAGGATCTTAGCCTCATTTTGACACTATTTTTCTTCTGATTTATCAAATCTCTGCAATTGTTGAGGTGATCGTAACAGCTTAATCGATAAATGTGAGGGTGGATACGAAGCGAAATCCTGCTCGATTATAAGCGGGTTCAACACGTAAACAGCGTCTTGGTTTCAACTTCAAGCGGCGGGATGCCGTCGTGCAGGAAACCCTTCAAATATCATCATTGCCAAGTCGATAGCATTTATAAAAATATTCGTCTATTGTTATTAATATTTAATGTTATTTTACAGCGATAGGATTATATCAGATAAAAACATCTCACGATTTCGTATTCACAGATTAGACGGATCGCACGGTGAGGAGATGAAGCGAATTGATTATCTATTAGCGGTTTCTATCCTGCGGATAGGGCGGAAGAGTACGTAGAATGGAGAGAAGGATACGAAGGGATAATCGGGGATTACGTAGAGAGCCTCGACGAAGAGTAATATGCCCGCGGTCTATATAGAATGGAGCACTCGGGCAGGAAAGACTTACGGCAACAGATCGTCGGGTCAGGCCATCCGTGATCGAACTGGAGGAAGAAACATGGCCAGTGAGCTGCCAGAGTATCCCACCGTAGATATGGAATGGATCGTAACGGAAAATCCGCAGATAATTCTCAAAAATGTCGGATTGGGGGGGAAGAGGGGTTGGAACAATACAAAAGATCTCGAAATGGGAGTACCTACGGCATCTAACAGCTCGGCAGATCTTCACGGCTTTAAGCCATGTAGCTGTAAGATGGATCGAAAGATGCTTTTTAAGATAGTGAGTGCAAATCTATGAGCGAAGCTGAGAAGACGTCCAAAGAAGGCACTATCGAAGCCACCGAACTGAAGGAAGATTACGCTTCTTTCGTGGGGAGAAAGGTTCTCTTCATCCTCCTCTCCCTCGCCGGGATCGCAGTCTTGGCAGGGGTCGCTGCGACCCTGGGCTCTGCCAACATCACCCCCGTCGAAGTGTACTCGACTATCCTGGCCCGCTTCTTTCCCGGCACATTTCATACGACCGACTTCATAGATACGATCGTCTGGCAGCTTCGCCTTCATCGGGTCCTGATGGCGATCTTCGCCGGGATGGGCCTAGCCGTCGCCGGGGCGGCGATGCAGGGGATCCTCAAAAATCCCCTGGCGAGTCCCTTCACTTTGGGGATAGCTTCGGCCGCGAGCTTCGGGGCATCATTGGCCATCATCATGGGGGCGGGGTTCGTCAGCGGCCAGTGGCTGATCGTCGGAAACGCTTTCATCTTCACGATGCTGGCATCCCTCACCGTCTACGGCCTCGCTAAGTACAAGGGCATCACCCCGGAGACTATGATCCTGGCGGGGATCGCCATCATGTACCTTTTCAGTGCCATGACGTCCTTTCTCCAGTACATTGGCCAGGCTGAGCAGGTTCAGGAGGTGGTATTCTGGGCGATGGGCAGCCTCGGCAGATCCTCCTGGGATAAGGTGGGGATCATAGCTCTCGTGACCGTCGTCTGCACCCTCGCTCTCATGTACTTCTCCTGGGACATCAACGCCCTGGGGGCGGGTGACGAGACTGCTAAGAGTCTCGGCGTCAACGTCGAGTTCGTGAGGGTCCTCTGCATGATGCTGGCTTCCCTCATCACCGCTAGCGTTATCTGCTTCACGGGGACGATCGGGTTCATAGGCCTCGTCGCGCCCCACATAACGAGGATGGTGGTGGGAGGCGACCACCGTTTCTTGCTGCCGGCCTCAGGGCTAGTCGGGGCCTTGATACTCCTCGCGGCCGACACACTAGCCCGGACGATCCTGGCTCCAGTGATTCTGCCGGTGGGTATCATGACTTCATTTCTCGGAGTTCCGTTCTTCATCTATCTGTTCTTGAAAAGGAGGAAGGACTATTGGTAAAGATAACGATCAAGGATCTCTCCTTCAGCTACGGGAGTCGCAAGATCCTCGAGAACCTGAACCTTGTCGTCGGCGACTCGGAGGTTTTGAGCCTCGTAGGCCCTAACGGTTCGGGGAAGACGACGATGATCAAGTGCATCGACCGGATCCTCAAGCCGAAGGGCGCGATCCTCCTGGACGGAGGCCGAGACCTTCAGAGCCTGAGCCGTCAGGAGGTGGCGAAGTACATCGGGTACGTCCCCCAGTCCACGACAAGCGTCCTCACCACCACCGTCTTCGATACCATCCTGATGGGGAGAAAGCCCCATATGGGCTGGAGGGTTGCCGACGAGGACATCGACAAAGTCGTCGATATAATGAAGCTCCTCCACGTCGAGGAGTTCGCCCTCAAGGACTTTTCTGAACTTTCCGGGGGCCAGAAGCAGCGTGTCCTGATAGCAAGGGCCCTCGCCCAGGAGCCGGAAGTTCTCCTCCTGGACGAGCCGACCTCAAACCTGGACGTGAAGCACCAGCTCGAGGCCCTGGATACAGTGAGGTCGATTGTGAAGAAGACGGAGATATCGGCGGTGATGGCCATCCACGACCTGAACTTGGCGGCACGGTACTCCGACAGCCTCGTTATGCTGAAGAATGGAATGGTCCATGCCATCGGGGATCCGTCGTCACTATTGACGAAGGAGAACATCAGGGCGATATTCGGCGTCGAGGCGGTGGTGATGACGGATCTGGATCGGCCTTACGTTGTGCCCCTCAGGTCTCTGAACGCTGAAGCCGTCTGAATTAGAGGGCCAGCAAACGAAAACGGTTGCCAGAGCTGGTGGAGCTAGCGTTACGCCCTCCCCCCATCCTGGGAGCGGGGTTTAAATTAGTTTTGATGTTAATTATATCTTTTTAAATTTAATTGCCTCCACTTTGCGTCGAGGATCTGGAACTAATTCCGACATCTGCCTGGATAATAGCAGATTTCCGCAATCAAGGAATGATTCTGATTTCATCGAAGAAGGGTTTAGGGACGTGAGCGTTCCGACCCCTCCTACATTCGAACCATTTTCGTCGAAATAGTTATAAATTATGAACTAGAATTCACTTTAAAGTCATACTAGCTAACTCCTAAAATGGCACGAAATGGAGAGGAATTATGGAAAAAATGGCCTTAATCGTGGTGTTCCTGGCGTTCATTTCTCCGAATATAACGCCCGTTATAGCTGCAGATTACACGCTGGGAATTTTCGGTAATGCCGACATGGACGACACAATAAACGAGGACGACGTAAAATACGTCCGGGGGATCATCGATGGAACAAACGAAGCTACCGATCTGGCCGATGCCAACTATGACGGCCAGATCGATGAGGACGACATCGCTCAGATAGAGACGATCATCAGCGGTGATGAGAGGAGCCTGACGATCGAGACGTTCACCATCTACGAAGGGGCCAAAGTAGTCACTGTACCTACACCCGTGGAGAGGGTAGTGGTTTTAGCAATATCTGGTGGGGAGGCGGCGAAATGCGTCAATTCTGCAGATAAGGTGGTGGGCGTTGGGAGCGGTTTTTCAGAGGATAAAAACCTGGCCATATTCCCTGATCTCAGCCGGCTTGCGAAAGTTGGAAAATGGTCAGACCCGGATATAGAGGCGATCGTCAGCCTCGACCCCGACCTCGTCATCGCAGATCTGAGGTGGCCAGATCCAGAAAAGCTGGAAGATAAGCTGCAGGGATTTGGGATTCCCGTTGTCCGCATGGGCTTCACTTATCCCGACTTTTCCCTTCAGGAGATGATGATACTGGGATACCTCCTGGATGAAAAGGATTCGGCAGAAGAATTCGTAGCGTTTGAGGAGGGCTGTCTCAACCTGATAGAAGATCGCCTGGCAGCGTTATCCAATGTTGAACGGCCGCGAGTGTATCCGATGTATAGCATCTGGAAGCCAGGCTCTGAAGGCTCTATCGTTCACATGTTGTGCCTCATGGCAGGGGGTGCGAATGTAGCGGCTGATCTGAGGGGCGGGACCGGCGGGATGTACCCAGAGGTGGACCTGGAATGGCTTATCGTGGCAGATCCTGAGGTGATGTTTCAATGGAGCGCGCCTGGAGGTTATAACGCGGATGATATCTCCGAGATGGAGACGGAATGGGTCGAGATAACCAGCCGCCCTGAACTCGCCAACGTTACCGCCATAAAGGAGCAGAAAATCTACTTGTTTACCACAGAGATCACCAGCAGACCGTGCTGGTTTGTTTCTCTTGCATATCTTGCAAAGTTCTTACACCCCGATATCTTCGATGACTTGGACCCTCAGGCGATCCATCAGGAGTATCTGACCAGGTTCCAGGGGCTTGATTATGACCTGGATGAGCACGGTGTTTTCGTCTATCCACCTCTAAAGGAGAGCTGAATTTCCTCCTTTTTGGAGCTCAGGCGCTTTTGTGATTGATCAACCGATGGATACGTAAAAATTGGGTGAAAAAATATGAATCGGCCATTCAAACATGCAATCTTGATGGCGATCGCCATCATGCTCAGCTCGTCGCTCCCAGGAACAATGCTGGGAGCCGAATCCGCGGAGGACGACCGCTATCCGATGACCGTCACCGATTCGGCGGGGCGCGAGGTTACTATTCCCGTGCCCGTTCAGAGGGCCGTTGTATTGAATACCGATGCTGCAGAGGCCATTACAATCCTCGGCGCCTCCAATAGAATCGTCGGCCTGGCGGAGGGGATAAAGGAGACCTACGAGTTTTATCGTCTGAAGGATCGCCCTTCGGTGGGCACCTGGACCGACATAGATTATGAGATGATCGGGGAGATCGCTTATAACGGGAGTCAGATTATGACTCCCGACATCATCGTCGTTGGGTATGTCTATCCCGGAAAGCCGAATGGGGTTGATGCGGTCTCAAAGAGCCTCGAGTCCATCGAGGGGCTTTCTGTTCTCGGTCTCGACTTTTACAAGGAGGAGAACCTTAGCAGGGAGCTTTCGCTGATGGGCTTGATTCTTGGAACGGAAGACCGGGCGAAGGAGGTCTTGGACTGGTATGATGAAAAAGCGGTTGAGGTTGAGTCCGCTGTAGTTGATTTGGACCGTCCCAGGGTTTACCTGGAGAGCGGAAGCTCAACGGGGGTGGGCGAGCTGACCACCTTCGGTGCCCAATCCGGATCTGCGATGCTTTTGGAGAAGGCGAGAGGAGAGAACGTCGTGAAAGAGGAGATGGCGTATCCCAAAGTCGATTGGGAATGGGTTGTATCTCAGAACCCCGATGTGATCATCAAGACCGACTATCTCAAGGCATCCGACGGCCTTCCGGGTTGGAGCGCCTCCTCTTCTGAAGACGCCGATAAGCTGGAGGAGAAGCTGGACGAGCTCTTGAGCCGGCCCGGCGCCCGGAAGATATCCGCCGTAGAGAACGGCCGTGTTTACATCGTAAAGGCTCAGAGCCTCTTCGGGATGGACAGCGTATTCGGCCTCCAGCTTCTGGCAGAGATCCTCCATCCTGGGATCGAGCTTGATGCGGAAGAGGTCTATGGGGAGTATCTAGAGTTCATGGGCCTCGAGGAAAAAGAGGGCAGGATCTTCGTATATCCGGCAATGTGACGATGATCTATGCAAATTTGCTGCGCGATCAGAGACGGGTTATGGGCCATAATTTTGACCCACCGTTTTCATTTTTTTAGTTTTGATATGTAGATAACAGTCATAATAAAAATTGCCTGAAGAAGTTGAGATGAATTGTATGAACCCGGAAGAACTGGATCTTATCTCGATACATGAGGCCCCCATCCTCAGTACCATGAAACGCATCTACAGCGCCGTTCCTGTCCACCATCTGGCGGCGATCCACGGCAAGATCGTCGGAGCACTGGCGGTCGCCGACCAGATGATATGTCGGAATGAGGTGGAGACGAACGAAGGCTCCGTCAACTTGGTCAACTTTCCGACGCAGCGAAACGCCCTCAAGTTCCAGGAGATGGCCCGGCTGCTGATGAAGGGCGAGATGAACGTCGACTACTGTAAGATCACGGGCTGGGATAGATACAACAAGAAGAAGGATCCGGAGTTCGTCACCCCTACGGCATTAATAAGGGTTGCCCTCGATATGGTGGGAGTTAGCTGATCTCCCCGATATTCGCGTCCCACGCAGAATCGACAACCCATCAGCATGTCTCTTCGATGCTCTGAGCCTCGCCCGTCTTCGCTAAGACCTCCATTTTCATTCTCCGCAGATAATCTGGCGTTCTTTCGCGCCGCGACGCCTCGAACCTTCAGCTTGATGCCGGATATCCTTTCCCGTATGTGCTCTCAAGGTAAAAAGGTACTAACGATCTCATTTACGAACGTCGATCTCCACCGGCCCTTCTGATATATCTTCAAGAGTTATCTTCAGATCTGCCAGATCCCCAGAGAGCCTCTCCTCCAGGGCGGCGAGGCTCCTTTTTCTCTCCTCGATGGCCGCCTCTTGGGCTTGGATCCTCTGGCGGACCTGGTCGCGCTTTTCCTTGAGCCGTGCTGTTTCGCGGCTGCTTTTGGATAGGTTCCGCTCCAGCTCCTCGATCTCATCCTGGAGCCGGAGGTGTCGGGCCTTCAGGACCTCAAGAGGCCTGTCCTCCAGCAAGTGGTCGATCTGCTCGATGATCCGCGCTCTCTTCTTGTCCCGTAGGCCCAGAAGGTCTACCTTGGACTTCAGCTCCAAGAGGGCTCCCGAGACGTCGCCTTCAAGAGCCTTGGCCGGGGAGCTGGAGAGCTGCTCGAAGATCCCTCGGTGCTGGAGGACGATCCGATCGCTATCGTCCTGCTTTACGATCCTGGATATGGCCTTGGTGAGAGGGGATACCAAGTCTGCCATGCTCATCTCTATCTGGTCACGCTCCCTGAGTTTCTTCTCCTGGGCCTTTCTCTCGTCGAGGTTCCTCTTCCCCTCGTCGCTTCGGGTCCAAGATTCGATCTCCTTCTGGTGGCCCCTCTCTCGATCCCTCAACGTCGCCAGGAGGTCCTCGTCTCCGGAGATCTCATCTTTTAGGGCTTCAATCTGGTCTCTTCTTTCGCAGACCTGGGATGCGAGATCTGCCGCCTCCAAGAACTTCTCGAGCCTCTCCTTCCTTTCCCGAACTTCATCACCGAGATCGGAGAGGTGGCGGCTGATCGCTCCGAGATCGGAGTTGATCATCTCCACCTCCCTCGGAAAGAGGGCGGCGGTGTACCTCTGGGCCCGCCCGAACTTCTGGACGGTGTTCTGGAGATGCTTCAACATCACCGAATGGTACTCCTCTGCCGATCTTGTATCCGCCCTGAGGGGTGGGGTGAGCCTATCGGAGAGAACCGCCATCTGTCGCGTCACCTTCTCTCGGGCTGCAGATCCTGCTTTGAGGAGCCGGGGCGGAACGTCCTCTTTCGGCTCCGCCCTCTCCAGGGCTAACAGATCCCCCTCCAGGTTCTTTGCCACCCTCTCTATAGCGTCGTAGAGGGACCGGACCCTCTCTTCGAACTCCGGTTCATGGGACCTATCCTCCAGCCAGTCTTTGACGTGAGAGAGGGCGAGGGTGAGGGGCGCCTCAACGCCTGGGTCTTCTTCGCCGCCTTTCTCCTTCGAAAAGATCTTCTTCAACCATTTCAAGGCCGTTCCCACCTCTCTATATTCAGAGCGGGATGCACAGTTATAAAACAACCGACGTCCCGCTCCCAAAAGTCTTAAAGGGAGGTGACCCAATCTCTGCCACTATGAGGTTCGATCCAGCCCGCATTCGGGAGGCTGCCGGCGAGGACTTCAACGCCGCCTGGCAGCTGGGAAGGGAGTACATAGATGTGCCGTCCTTAAACCGGCGCTATCCAAGGCGCATCTGTTCTTACGGGACGCCTCATCCTATCTTTGATGTGATCGAAAGGCTTCGGGAGGCCTACCTCCGCCTCGGCTTCGACGAAGCGATGAACCCGTTGATCGTCGAGGACCAGGAGGTCAAAAAGCAGTTTGGAAGCGAGGCTCTGGCGGTTCTGGATCGATGTTTCTACCTTGCAGGCCTTCCGCGACCCGACGTCGGGATCTCCGACGAGAGGGTAGGAGAGATGAAAGCGCTCCTGGGCAGGAATCTTACGGCCGAAGACGTGGACAGCGTCCGGAAGATTCTCCACGGGTACAAGAAGGGGACGGTTGAGGGGGACGACCTCGTTCACGAGATCTCAGCGGCCCTGGGCGCGTCTGACGCCCTCGTCTCGACCCTCATAGAGGAGGTATTCCCTGAGTTCGAGGCCCTTATGCCCGTCGCCACGACGAAGACCCTCCGGAGCCACATGACCTCCGGCTGGTTCATATCCTTGGGAAGCCTCGCAGAGAGGGCGAGCCTCCCCGTAAAACTATTTTCCGTAGACCGCTGCTTCCGGCGGGAGCAGTCGGAGGACGCGGCGAGGCTGATGACCTACCACTCGGCGAGCTGCGTCATCATGGACGAGGAGCTATCCGTCGAGGACGGAAAGATGGTCGCCGACGGCCTCCTCAGCCAGTTCGGATTTGAGAAGTTCAGGTTCCTCCCCGACGACAAGAGGAGCAAGTACTACGTCCCCGATACCCAGATTGAGGTCTACGCCTACCATCCGGGACTTGTGGGGTCGAGCACTAAGTACAGCACCGGCTGGGTCGAGGTCGCCACCTTTGGGATCTACTCGCCGACGGCCCTCTCGATGTACGACGTCTCGTACCCGGTGATGAACCTGGGCCTGGGGGTGGAGAGGCTGGCGATGATACTCTACGGAGCCGCCGACCTCCGCGCCCTCGCCTACCCCCAGTTCGTCCAGGACCCCGACCTCTCGGCGAGGGATATGGCGATGATGATCAAGGTCGAGAGAGAGCCGGAAACCCAGGCCGGGATCGAGGTCGCAAGGGCCATCGTCAAGACCTGCGAGGAGCACGGTGACGCCCCGAGCCCGTGCGAGTTTGAGGCCTGGAGGGGCGAGCTCTCCGGCCGGAAGGTCGTCGTCAGAGTGGTGGAGCCCGAAGAGAACACTAAGCTCTGCGGTCCCGCGGCGATGAACGAGGTGATCGTCTACAAGGAGAACATCCTAGGGATACCCAAGACGAGCAAGTGGGAGGAGGCCTTCGAGAACGGGGTCACCACGGGGATGAGGTTCATCGACTCCTTCGCGGAGCTGGCTGCCCGGGAGGCGGAGGATGCGGCCCTGAGGGGCGAGGGGTCGGAGACGAGGGTCCGGATCGTGAGGAGCCCCGGGGACGTCAATCTCGAGCTCGAGCCGGCCCTGGAGAGGTACATCACCGGCAGAAAGAGGAAGATCGACGTCCGAGGGCCCGTATTCACCACGGTCAGAAGCGAGGTCATCGACTAAATCAGGAGGCCAACAGGAGGAGATCTTCATGGTGAGAACGCCGGATTCTAACGCCGAGGAGAAAAAGACCGCGGGAGAGGCCGCGGCTGAGATGGTGAGGGATGGGATGGTTCTAGGTCTGGGGACCGGGTCCACCGTCGCCTGGACGATAAAGAGGATCGGAGAGATGGTGGAGGTGGGGATGGAGGTTCTGGGGGTCCCCACCTCCTACCAGGCCCAGGAGCTGGCGATAGCTTCGGGGATTCCTCTCACCACCCTGGACCAGGACCCGATCCTGGACCTCGCCATCGACGGGGTGGACCAGATCTCCGCTGACCTCACGGCGATCAAGGGGGGGGGTGCGGCCCACGCGAGGGAGAAGGTCGTAGCCTCCTCGGCCCAGTGGTTTGTGATCGTCGCCGACTCCTCTAAATATGTCGATTTTCTCAGCCATCCAGTCCCTGTGGAGGTTCTCCCCTTCGCCGCCAGGCTTGCTCAAATCTGGATCGAGGAGCTGGGCGGGACCCCAACGATCCGGCAGGCTAAGATGAAGGACGGCCCGGTGATCACCGACAACGGGAACTTCGTCATCGACGCTGACTTCGGCGTCATCGAGGACCCGGGCCTCCTGGCGGCCCAGCTCTCGGAGATTCCCGGCGTTGTCGAGCATGGGATCTTCGAGAACGTCGACGAGCTCGTCGTCGTCATCGACGGCGAGGTCAAGGTCTTCAGCCGGGTGTGACGCCTTGAGCTTGAGGACGATCTGGTGGAGCTCTGAAAACAGAGCCATCGGGATGATCGACCAGACCCTTCTGCCCGAGAGGCTTGAGACGATCGAGGTCGAGTTGGTCGACGAGCTCTGTGAGGCGATCATATCCTTGCGGGTCCGGGGGGCCCCGGCCCTGGGGGCGGCGGGGGCTTACGGCGTGGCCCTCGCGGCGGCCCGGTCGGCGGCCACAGACCCGGCCGCACTCCTCAGAGAGATAGAAAAAGCTGCCGAGGTCATCAGGGCCGCGAGGCCTACCGCCGTCAACCTCTCCTGGGGCGTCGACCGGGTTTTGAGGGCCCTGGACAAAATAAGAGAATCCGCTACTTCCGACGCCGACGGGATCCGGGCCGCGGCCCTGGCGGAGGCGGAATTGATCGCCGAGGAGGATCTGGCCATCAACCGGGCCCTCGGCAACATTGGCGCGTCGCTCCTCGAAGACGGGGACGTCGTCCTCACCCACTGCAACGCCGGGAGGCTCGCCTGCGTCGGCTGGGGGACGGCCCTGGGGGTCATTCGGTCGGCGGTGGCCGAAGGAAAGCAAATCAGCGTCTACTCCTGCGAGACGAGGCCGCTTTTCCAGGGGTCGAGGCTGACGGCCTGGGAGCTCTCAGAAGACAACATCCCCGTCACCCTGATCTGCGACAACATGGCCGGGATGGCCATGCGCCAGGGCCTTGTCGATAAGGTGATCGTCGGCGCCGACCGGATTACAAAGGACGCCGTCTTCAACAAGATCGGGACCTACTCCCTCGCCGTCCTGGCGAAGGCTCATGGGATTCCCTTTTACGTCGCAGCCCCCATCTCCACCTTCGACCTCGAAAGGTCAGAAAAGGACGTCG
>LGFT01000110.1 GCA_001509375.1 Methanothrix harundinacea
AGTTGAAACTCAGGGGTTGTGCTGATGCTGGACATGGAGGAGTTCCTCGTGTTGCGAGATTTATTCAACCAGGGATTGAGCATAAGTGAGATCGCCAGAAAGACATGTCATAGCCGGGTGACGGTTCGCAAGTACATACATTCTCAAATTCCTCCGACACCCGAGAAGAGATCCAAGAGGCCAGGCAAACTGGACGACTACAAGGAGTACATAGACCAACGTCTGCAAGAATACCCCCTTACAGCAGCTCGAATTTACCGTGAGATCCAAGAACAGGGGTTCGAGGGCAAATATACGATCGTAAAAGACTATGTGAGAGAGGTACGACCCAAAGTCGGTGTTCCTGCGGTATATCGGTTCGAGACAAAGCCCGGTGTCCAGGCCCAGGTCGACTGGGCTGAATGTGGTTATATCGATATCGACGGCTCTCATAGGAAGCTATACTGTTTCACCATGGTCCTGGGCTACTCCCGGATGAGATATGCCGAGTTCACCCTTCGAATCGACGTTCATACCCTGATCGAGTGCCATCTCCATGCGTTCCATTATTTCGGGGGCTATCCTCAGGAGATCCTCTACGACAACATGAAGCAGATCGTCCTGAAACGTGCACCCAAATCCTCGGACTCAGACTGGAATTCGAAGTTCGCGGACTTCTTCACACACTACGGTTTTGTACCCCGCCTTTGCCGTCCTTATCGGCCCCAGACAAAAGGTAAGATCGAGAACACTGTGGGGTTCGTGAAGAGAGATTTTTTCATGGGTGGGAAGTTCAGCTCATTCTCTGATCTCAACTCCCAGCTCCAAGGTTGGCTATCTCGGGTGAACTCGACGGTCCACGGAACAACCTACGAGATACCCAGAGATCGGTTCGAGGAGGAGTCGCTTCACCTCCAACATATCGATCAAGCCCTTCCTTACCACAACGTCAGGGAAGAAACGAGAAAGGTATCGAGAGACGCTTACGTCTCGTATCTCGGCAACCGCTACTCTGTACCTTATCGGTTTGCAGGAAGGACTTGCGTCCTCCAGATATCTGATACGTCCTTTTCTGTCGTCGTCGATTCTGAGAAGGTCTGCACCCACGAGATCCTACCGGGTCGGGGTAGAGTATCGCGAAAGAAAGACCACTTCGAGGGACTTCTATCCGAGATATTGAAGCAGAACTCGACCCAAGGGGCAAGGGCGTCTTGCGTTCTCAAATTCGACGATCCAGACGTGGAACACAGATCGTTAGCCGTTTATGACTCCTTCGTTGAGGGGGAAAAGCGATGAGCCATATCGAGTACGAAAGGCTTCATCATAACCTCAAACGGCTGAAGCTCACGACCTTTGAATCGATCCTCGACAACTATCTTGAAGCCGCGGCCAACGACGGCAGATCCACCATCGAGATCTTGGATTATCTGGTAGCTCAAGAGGTCCGGAGCAAAGAGTCCAGATCGCTGGCTCTCAGGATGAGGATCGCCGGTTTTCCCGTGGAGAAGAGGCTTGATCAGTTCGACTTCGGGTTTCAGCCGTCCATCGATCGAGCTGTCATCAACGAGATAGCTACCCTCAAGTTCGTCCACAATGCCGAGAATGTCGTATTTCTTGGACCTCCTGGTGTTGGAAAGACCCACCTATCTATCGGAATAGGAATTGCTGCTGCGCAGGCCGGGTTCAGGGTTCACTTTGCCAACGCTTCGGCACTGGTCGAGGATCTTTCCAAGGCGGATGGGGAGAGGAAGCTCGAAGAGAAGATCCGGGGACTTGCCAAGTTCCAGCTTCTGATCGTCGATGAGATGGGGTATCTACCCTTCGATGATCATGGTGCTCATTGCTTCTTTCAGCTCATATCAAGAAGGTACGAGCGAGCTTCGACGATATTCACCTCGAATAAGTCGTACGGCGAATGGGGTGACATATTCAGGGATCATGTGATCGCGGCGGCTATCCTCGATAGGATCCTTCACCATTGTACTACGGTCAACATCAAGGGGGATAGCTACAGGCTGAAGGAACGAAAACGGCAGGGACTGATCCCCAAGAGCTATTCTCTATAATTAGGAGAAGTGGTCTGGTCAAGCAGAAGCCTTATCTGTAGGTGGACAGTTTTATACCGCCATAATTGGACAGTTTTAGACCGGCGTTGACATCAGATCGAACCATCGGCGAAACCGTCTGGTGGAAGTCTGCCAGAAGCTCAAAATCCAGCTCCTTCTGCCCCTCTGGCACAAAGACCCTGCAGAGAT
>LGFT01000111.1 GCA_001509375.1 Methanothrix harundinacea
AGGATCTCGTTTGTGATCTCCAGGGCTTCGTTGTACAGATCCAAGACCCAGAACTCTAGGGCATGACCTTTGTTGATCAGAGCGGTGTAATCGCTCGGGTCTATCTCCAGAACCTTATCGTAAGCCTCGATCGCCTCCTCATATGATCCGTTGGCGCTCAGACCGTAGGCGATATTTAGCCAGTCGTCTGCTGTCTTCTCCTGCGCCAAGGTGCAGCTGCAGAGCGCCGCCAAAGCGATCAGAGCGATCGCGGACCTGACGCCCGTTCTCATACCCGGCAGCCGTCCTTTGGCCGCCGACGATACGTTGTTTCCTTTCACATCACCCACTCCACATTTTTTTGTCATTCAAAGATGACCATAAAAGCGACTTCGAGCCGCTGTCATTCGTGACGTATCATATGCATGGGAGCCAATCGACGCTCACAGCCCCGCAGGTATCGTTACCCCAGAGCTGGATGAACTTCTCGATGGAGAAGACTCCGGTCATATCTTCGACGCTCCTGCCGTACTCGTCGTGACGACCCTTCTTGTTCGCCTTCGGGTCCCTGGAGAGCCAGCCGATGTGGGCGACGCCGATCACGTTGGATTTGAAGTTCGCCTCTAGGACGCCGGTGCAAATGCCGCAAGCAATGAGAGTAGTTTATCGTCCCCTTGCATGCGTTGAGCTCAAACTCTGAGCGCTCATAGAAGCTGCCGCTCCCCGACACCGTTCGGACCACCTTCTGGCCGCTGTCTCCACTGGCGGTCTGACCCGCCAGCTCGTGGCTTCTGTAGCCTACGCCCTTGATCGTCGACCGCTCGTAGATGTAGTTGGCAGCGGCCGCCGTGCTCACCAGAACTACACAGATTATCACCAAAACCATCAGTTCTCGTCCCAAGACTCGCCTCCTTGAGAAGAGCTGGGGAGGCGGTGATAAGACCGCGCACCCCTCCAGCTCCACGAAGTTTTCCGGTTATGTTGAATGATCGATGGCTACTCAACCTCGCCACTCAACCTCGCCGCCGCTCCTCCTCAGCATCACTCCGCCATCGGGAAGGGTTTCAAACCCCAAAAATGAGACGAATTCTCCAGATTCATCCCTCAAGGAGACGTTGGTGGCAGTGTCGTTGAGGGCGATCGAGCTATTCATGAAGAGATCGCCTTTGGAATCTTCGCCCTCGCCGAGATGAACTCTTACGATCCCTGCGGGCTCCAGGTTGTACTCGGGAAGGATCACAGATCTCGTCTCATCCCCGTCGATCACCAGGGTCCACCCTCCAAGGTTTTTGGCCTCCTCGAGGTAGTTGGATATCTCGACGAACTCATCCTCGTCCTCAACGCTGATGTTGGTGATGGCGAGCATCCCCGCCAGAGGCGATGTGAACCCCAGCTCTTCAGCCCTGGTGAAGGCCTCCTCGGCCTCACTTCCTCGGCCGAGACGCTGAAGCAGACCGCCCTTCAGGTACCAAGCATACCCACTCTCTGGATCAACCTCGATCGCCTCATCGAAGGCCGCCAGGGCCTCCTCGTCCCTTCCCAGGTTCATGAGTATGAGGCCTTTCAAAAGCCAGGATTCGGGATTTTCGGGATCGATCTCGATGGCGTTCTCACAGGCTTCAAGAGACTCGTTGTATCTGCCCGAGGAGGGCCCGAGAATTTGAGCCTTGTAGAGCCAGGCCATCGCATTCTGAGGATCGATGTCTGTGGCATTATTCAATGCATCAAGTGCATCTTCATAAGATTCGGCGCTCTTTAGCTGCCGTCCCTTCTCGATCCAGTATTCCGAGGTCTCCTCCGGAGTCCAGTAGGCTGCGAACTTGTCCAGCGTTCCTGATGAGTCTTTAAGGGTCAGATCTCCGCCGACGTCATCCAGTGAGAGGTCGCTTTTCAGAAATACGTCCGTCTCGTTGCTCTCGCCCTCGCCGAGGTGGAACCTGATCCGTTCACCGGGACTGAGGGTGAAGTTGGGAAGGACGACAGACTCCGCGCCGTCGATGGTCAGAGTCAACCCCTCGAAGGCCTCAGTCTCATTCCCGTCGTTGGCCATCTCGATGAACTCGTCCTCTCCGACGGAGATGACGTTGGTGAGAGCCAACGTCGTGTCTTCCTGCGATACAGCACATGTGCAGAGCGCGGCCAACGCCATCAGGACGATGCCGAACTTCACACCTGCGTTTAATTTCTGTGGCCTGCAAGCTGCCACAAACAATTCGACTTTTTCGTACATATCTACCACTCACTCCTGTAAAAAGATTATGTCTGAGTCAACTCTCATAACCCAGATCCCTGGCCTTCCCATAGGCCTCCTCAGCCTGGGCCTCAAGCCCCAAAGCCTCTAGGACAGCCCCCCGGCTCTGCCAGAACTCCCCGTTGAGGGGATACGATTGTCTTGCCTGATCAGGCCTCTCGATGGCGAGATCGTAGGCTATAGTAGCGTTCTGGTATGCCACGAGAGCTTCTTCCTCCCGCCCGAGAGCCATCAGGGCGTCGCCCTTCCCCTTCCAGGCATGGCCTCGTTCTGCGTTTACAGACTCTGGATAAATTTCCAGGGCCGTATCATAAGCCTGAAGGGCCTCCTCATAGGATCCGAGCCCCATGCGGGCGTCTCCGATCCCCCCCCAGGCATCGTCTGCCAGCAGAGGTTCTGCCTCCATCGATCGGTTGAAGGCCTCCTGGGCATCCTCGTAGTCGCC
>LGFT01000059.1 GCA_001509375.1 Methanothrix harundinacea
CCCAATAAGAAGATATTAATGATGAATTATATATCTCTTCTGGTCGAGGTGGATTCTCGTCAATTCGCATCATTTTTGTAGGTGCTAAACACATACCAAATTAGAATTAGATCTGAGCGCCTGCACCAGAGAATCAAACTGCCACCATGATCGACCCTGAACCCCTACCCCACCTCCCCGGATGCTACCTCTTCAAAGACACTGAGGGAGCCGTCATCTACGTCGGAAAGGCAAAGGACCTGAAGAGGAGGGTGAGTAGCTACTTCCAGAAGAGGGATCTCGACCCCAAGACTTCAGCCCTCGTCACCGCAGCCCGCGACCTAGACTTCATCGTCACCGACAGCGAGGTGGAGGCTCTGCTGCTGGAGAACGCCCTCATAAAAAAACACTGGCCAAAGTACAACGTCCGTCTGAAGGACTCCTCGCGGTACGCCTCCATCCACATAACCGACGAGGAGTTCCCGCGAATCCATTTCTCCCGGAGACGGGCTGGTGGGGGGAGCTTTTTCGGCCCCTTCGTCTCTGCGCGAGAGAGGGACTACGTCTTCTCGGTAGTCCGAAAGGCCTTCGGCCTTCGGACTTGCAGGAGGCTTCCCAAGAGAGCATGTCTCCGCTACCACATGGGTGCCTGCAGCGGCCCATGCATCGGAAAGATTGAATCGGCCGAGTACAAAGAACGGGTAGTTCGGGCTGGTGCGGTCCTGAGGGGAAGGACTGCCGAGCTGATCGGCTCTTTGAAGGATGAGATGATGGACCTGGCGGAGCGTCAGGAGTTTGAGAGAGCGATGGAGCTCCGCAACGAGATCAGAGCTCTCGAAGGCCTCCAGTACCGCCAACACATCGAGCGTCAGAAGAGGTTCGACGAGGACGTTTTAAGCTGGATCGTCGAGGGAGAGACCGTCTACATGATGCTCTTCAAGGTCTACAAGGGAACCCTGGAGGGAAAAGAGGAGTTCGTCTTCCCCGGCAGCGAGAGCTTCCTGGAGGAATTTCTCGTCCAGTACTATTCCGAGAACGAGCCCCCCGAGGAGCTGATCTTGGATGAGGAGCTGGACGAGCCCTTGGTGGATTTTCTCTATTTAATCAAGGGAAAACGGATTCGGGTGACGGTACCAAAGCAGGGGGAGAAGAGGAAGCTTCTCGACCTCGCCCGGAAGAATGTGGAGATCCGGTTCTTCGGCGATCGGAAGAAGCTCGTCGCCCTTCAGGAGGCCCTATCCCTTTCGAAGACGCCGAACGTCATTGAGGTCTTCGACGTCTCCCACCTGGCGGGGAGCTTCACTGTCGGGTCGATGGTCCAGTTCCGGGGCGGAAGACCTGACAAAAAGGGCTACCGCCGCTTCAAGATCAGAACTGTAGAGGGCATAGACGACTTCGCCTCCATAGGTGAGATCGTCAAAAGGCGCTACACCCGACAGAAGGAGGAGGATGGAGAGATGCCAGATTTGATCGTCATCGACGGGGGAAAGGGTCAGCTCTGGGCCGCGTCCCAAGAGCTTCGGAGGCTGGGGCTCCCTATACCTGTCATATCCATCGCCAAGAGGGAGGAGGAGATCTACGCCCTCGGCCGCCTCCGGCCCCTTCCCATCAAACGGGACGATAAGGCCTCCCTCTTCGTCCAGGAGATGAGGGACGAGGCTCATCGGTTTGCGATCAAGTACAATCGGATTCTGAGAAAGAAGTCGATCACAGCCTGAGCCGGTCTCGGTGGGGCCAAAAAGAAGCCCATCCCAACTTTTTTGGCCTCGCGGCACAAATCCCAGTCTGAGGCGGTAGAGTTGTACAGGTTTGCAAAGGATCAGTCGGTGGTGAACGTCGCCGGGGTGAAGATCGGTGGCCAGCCGGGAGAGAACCCCACGGCACTATGCGGCACGATATTTTATCAGGGCCATAAGATACTGGAAGATGAGGACGAAGGCACCTTCGACGAGAAGGCGGCCTGGGATCTGATCGACCGACAAACGACGCTGTCAGAGGAGACGGGAAACCCCCCGGTTCTCCACCTCTACGCTAAGACCCCGGAGGCCTTCGGCCGTTACCTCGACTTCGTCGAGGGGGCTTGGTCCGGCCCCATCATCCTCGACTCCGCCGACCCCGAGACCAGGATCGGCATGGCGAACCTCGTCTCTGAGATCGGTTATGCCGACCGGTGCATCTACAACAGCATAAGCCTCGGGATGACCAGCCGGGAAGAAGAGGCTCTGGCCCACTCCGAGATCGATTCTGCCATCCTCCTCGCATACAACCCCGCCGACACCACCGTCGAGGGGACGATGAAAGCCCTCGATAAGGGCGGGGCGGGAAGGGGCGCAGGCCTGATCGAGACGGCCCGGGGCCTGGGTATGAAGAGCCTCCTCATCGACCCCGGCGTCGTCCCCCTGGGGGACGGGGCCGGAAGGTCGCTCCGGTCCACGGTCCTGGCGAAGGCGAAGTACGGACTTCCCACCGGCTCGGGGATCCACAACGCCGTCTCCTCCTGGCGGTGGCTCAGGTCAAAGGAAAGGGATACAAGGCTCACTTGCGATGCGGCCTCTGCGGGCCTTGAGATCTTGGCGGGGGGGGACTACGTCCTCTACGGCCCCATCGAGAGGGCCGGGGAGGTCTTCCCGGTGGCGGCGATGACCGACATCCTCGTCTCTGAGGCGGCTAAAGACCTGGAGGTCTGGCCCGCTGCAGGCCACCCTATCGGGAGGTTGATCTGAGACTCCCATCTTGTGTCTGATCTCCTCGGTCTCAGCCTTTTTATATTTCCACGCCGGAAGAAGAGACATGCACCTTTCGCGAGAGGAGGAGGAAGCCTACCAGGGGGAGAGAGGGGAGAGCCTGAGGAGGGCGATGGAGATCCTGCTGGCCCTCGGCGACATATACGGTGCCGACCGGCTGATCCCCGTAGCAAGCGTTCAGGTGGCGGGGGTCTCCTTCAAGACGATAGGGGAGGCGGGGCTCGAATGGATATCTGATCTCAAGGGTAAGGTGGAGGTTCCGTCCGTTCTGAACCCCGCCGGGATGGACCTCTCCCGCTGGCGTGAGATGGGGATCGACGAGGAGTTCGCCAAAAAGCAGATCGAGATCGTCGACGCCTATAGAAGGCTTGGAATCTCGCCGGACTGCACCTGCACCCCCTACCAGATCAGGCCCGACTCGGCTCGGAGGGGCGATCACCTCGCCTGGAGCGAGTCCTCCGCCGTCTCCTTCGCCAACTCCGTCATCGGGGCTAAGACGAACCGAGAGGGGGGCCCCTCGGCCCTGGCGGCGGCCCTGGCGGGAAAGACCCCCAGGTACGGCTACCACCTCGAAGAGAACAGGGTTTCCACCCACAAAATATCAGTTGATGCCGACCTTGAGGCCTCAGACTATGGGATTCTGGGATACATCGTCGGAAAAGAGGTGGGCGAAGGGGTTCCGAGGTTCAGCTTCAGAAGAAGGCCGAAAGTCGACGAGCTGAAGGCCCTCGGAGCTGCCATGGCCGCCAGCGGATCAGTAGCCCTATACTATTTCGAGAAGGACGCGCCAAAGGCCCCCAAGGGCTCAGAGGAGATCTCCGTGACAGCGAAAGACCTCCGAGGGGTCCGCGAGGAGAACGCCCCCGACGATGATGTGGATATAGTGGCCATGGGCTGCCCCCATTCTTCGCCCAGAGAGCTGGAAGAGCTCGCCCGGCTCCTGGGGGGAAAGAAGGTCGAGAGGGAGCTTTGGATCTGCACAGCCCGAGGGATCGCCGAAAGGTGCCCGAAGCTCGTCGAGAAGATCGAGAGTTCGGGGGCGAAGGTCTTCTGCGACACCTGCATGGTGGTATCGCCCGCCAGCGATCGATATAAAAAGATGATGGTGAACTCCGGAAAAGCCCTCGCCTACGTTCCGGGTCTCTGCAAGATAGAAGCGGCCTATGGAAGCGCCGAGGAGTGCGTTATGACCGCCACCAGGAGAAGATGAATATGGAGATCTCATGCCACAGGATATCGGGAGGGAGGGCCTCTGGACCCGCCCTGACCTCAAGGGAGCCGATATCCTTCCTCGGCACCGTAGACCCGGAGACGGGAAAGGTCGTCGACCCCAAACATCAGCTCTTCGGAAGGGATGTCTGCGGCAAGGTTCTGATATTTCCGGGCGGTAAGGGCTCCACCGTCGGATCTTATGTCATCTACCAGCTGAAGAAGAGGGGCGTCGCTCCGGCGGCGATGATCAACGTAAGGTCTGAGCCGATCGTGGCCGTCGGCGCCATCATCAGCGGAATCCCCCTGGTGGATGGGGTCAGCGAGGAGATCCTCGCGACAAAAGACGGCACAATCATTACAGTGGACGCGGATCGGGAAGAGATCAGAGTCTGCCAGCAGTGAATTTCCTTCGCCTATCTTCTCCTTCACCGGCTTCAGGATCTCGTCTAGGCACTTGACGGCGCTCTTCTTGAGGTCGTAGGGGGAGCTATCGTTTAGTGATCTGCAATTGATCGAATTAGCGTAATAGGGTGGTTGATCTCGTCCGGTTGACCCTCATATGTAGTGGATTAGGTCGCTGGCTGGGGCTTTCGAGGGTAACAACTCATTACAGGTAGCTCACACGGCTTCAATCTATCTGTAAAAATCGGAAATTTTACGGCTCTTCTAATATTGATATCGACATCTACGCATATTATATACAGATCCAACTGAACTAGATAACATATGTAGACTTATTCAATTTAAAATCCTCAAAAGATCAGAAGTAATTGTCAGATAATTATCAAAATAAGATTACTACATCTAGCACATGGCAATAGACAAGCAAAAAATTTTTCAGATAACTTTATATCTTTTGAACATATGTAAAAACTATGGGGGTGAAAAAACGAAATCGATATCGATGCTTTGGACATTGATGCTGATCTCAGCGTCCGCATTTTTTATCGCGGGGATCTCATCGGCAGAGGATGAAGACGCAGGGAACGGAGAAATAGGGGAGACCGTTTACGGCGTTGTCATCACCAACATCAGCTGGATAGACGAGTGGGTTCTGATCTCAAACATTGGAGCGGATGCCCAGGACCTCACCGGCTGGACTCTCAAAGACGAGCAGGACCACAGCTACGCCTTCCCCGAGGGCTTCGTCCTTGATCCGGAAGATGGCGTGACGGTTCATACGAATGTTGGGAACGATACGAACGACGACCTCTACTGGAATATGGGAAATCCGATCTGGAACAATGGCGGCGATGTCGCCACTCTGATGGATGCTGAAGGAAATGTCGTCTCTCAGTATCCCGAGCCAGAAGAGGATCAGAGCTACGAGGAGGATCAGAGCTACGAGGAGGATCAGAGCTACGAGGAGGATGCTGAACCGGATGACGCAGACGAATAGATCTCGTTTTTGAGGGTTTATGAGAGGCGGAACCTTTCGGTTTCCGATATCCTCTTAACATTTTTCAATTCTGTAGTTTCCAAAGTTAACGGCCCGAAAAGAGAATCGATCATATCCAGCGCCTTACCCTTCTCTTGTAATCCATGTACTCCTTCCCGAAGCCCTTTTTGAGGTTCTCCTCCTCCGTCGATATGAAAAGGACCTCCATCAGCATCACGAAGACCAGAGGCGAAGCGAAGGCCGTCAATGACCCCAGGAAGACCGCCTCGCCCAGGAGGATGGTGGCCATCCCGAGGTACATGGGGTGGCGGCTGATCCTGAAGGGACCCGAGATCACGAGCTTTGAGGGCATCCACTGGGGCTTCACCGTGGTTCTGCCCTTCTTGAAGAGGGAATCCGCCCAGAGGTTCAAGATCACCCCGAAGCCGATCAGCAAAAGCCCCAGGTATGAATGGGGCGGCTCGATCACCTGTCGTCCTGGATATGCGAAGTGCATGCTTGCGGAGAGGATGAGAAAGGCAGCAAAATAAGCCGGAGGCTGAATCTTGCTCTTCATTCGGTCCAGACCTTCTCTGGGTTGAGATAAATATTTCTCCGTAATTTCACAAAATTCTCTACCGCTTCCTGCCTACGTCCAGATCGAGAGGTCCCACGGGGCAGTCTACCGTCCTGGAGGAGATCGACACAAAACCCGCCCTCCGCATTGAGGCTCTTATCTCCCCCCGCTGGAAGGCGAGATATCTTCCTCGAAGCTCTGAGGGCAGCCACCCGAGCTTCATAATCTCGGGCTTTGTCATCTCGCAGGTGAGGCCCTCGTGGAGGCTCGCGAAGACCCCGCCAGGATTGAGGGCGGCGTGGACCTTTTCGATCGCCGAATCGAGATCCCGCTTGCAGGTGTAAAGAGAGGCGGAGGCGAAGATCAGGTCGTACCCCTCGCCGAGGGGATCGTCGCAGATGTCGCCCGGAAGAACCACCACCCGGTCCACCATCCCGAAATCGCGGACGAATTTCTTTGCCAGCTCCGCCACCGGCGGAAGGTCAAAGATGACTCCCTTCATGGTCGAATGGGATGCCACCACCGCCATCCCTATGAGCCCCGGCCCTCCGCCCAAGTCCAGCATCTTCCGAAAGGAGGGAAACTCCGGGAGCTCACTTATCAATCTTGCCACCGTCTGGGCCATCCCGGCCCGCTCGTATTCGGCGACAGCTGTCAACCACCGGGCCAGATCCTCTTCAGATTGCAGTTCGTTATCCGTTCCATGATCTCGGTTCTTTTCTATTTGGGGTCCTCTGACGATGATGCCCTTCATATCGCCAAGAGCAGGCTCGATATACCGCCACTGATCACAGAGAAAATCCCCCGCGAATGCGGGGCTCGTCTCGACGAGAAAGGTCTCGGCCATCATCGAGTTCGCGTAGAGGCCGTCCTTCTTCTCCAGAAGGTCGAAGGCTGCAAGGCCGTCGAGGAGGGTCCTGGTCTTCTCGGGATGGGTTTTGAGGATCTCTGCCACATCCTCTGCCGATCTGGGATCCGATAGCAGGTCGAAGACCCGAAGCTCTATTCCGGCCAGGAGAAGACTCGTCTTGATCGGCGAGATGACGAGCCTGTAAAGATCGATGAAGTTGAGATTGACAACCGGCAGTTTGCGGGGTTCGAGCGTGTTCTTACGGCTCATATCTCTGCCCTCGAAAAGACCGTCCTCCCGTCGTACCTGACCCGAAGGATCCGATGGTAGGGTATCATCGTCTCGCCGAAAGTGAAGAAGGACCTTCCGAGAGATATATCGCTTCCCCTGATGATAATCCTGTTCCTAGGCGCTCCCCGATGGAGGACCTCGATCTCGCACTTATCCATATCCAAGCCTCGCCACTTGATCTCGTTCAAGATCGGTCTGGGATGTCTCCCCTCAGGCCCGAAATCCGCCAAAATCAGATTCCTCCTGTTCTCTTATTCTCTTATTCTGCTCCTCCTATTTTTCACAAGCCCTTGAGAAAGCCTTTTAGGGAACCGGACCGTTCGTCCTCTCATTCCCTTTACATCGGACTTGATCGACATGTTCCCCGAGGACGCTTACAATCTGGACTTCTTCAGAGAGGAGGGATTTCACCGCAAGACATGCGAGAGGTGCGGCGGCCGTTTCTGGACGAGAGACCCCACCAGGAAAACCTGCGGAGACCCTCCCTGCGACCCCTACACCTTCATCGGATCGCCGGTCTTCCGGCGGGAGATCGGGCTGGACGAGATGCGCGAGCACTACCTCTCCTTCTTTGAGGAGAGGGGCCACACCCGGATCAAGAGGTACCCGGTCATCGCCCGGTGGAGGGACGACATCTATCTGACCATAGCCTCCATCGCCGACTTTCAGCCCTTCATCACCTCGGGGCTAGTCCCCCCACCCGCAAACCCCCTCACAGTATCTCAACCCTGCATTAGGCTCGACGACCTCGACTCCGTAGGGAGGAGCGGCCGCCACCTCACCACCTTCGAGATGATGGCCCACCACGTCTTCAACACCCCCGAGGAGGAGATCTACTGGAAGGATCGGACTGTCGCCCTCTGCGACGAGCTCCTTCTGGGCTTGGGCGCAGACCCCCTCGCCGTCACCTACAAGGAGTCCCCCTGGGCCGGAGGCGGGAATGCCGGCCCCAGCGTCGAGGTGATGGTGGGCGGTCTCGAGCTTGCAACCCTCGTCTTCATGGACATGAAGGTCTCTCCTCAAGGGGATTATGAGATCAAGGGAGAGCGGTATTCAAAGATGGCAAACTACATCGTCGATACCGGCTACGGCCTCGAGAGGTTCGTCTGGGCCTCGAAGGGCTCCCCCACCATCTACGACGCCATCTTCCCCGAGGTCGTGGCCACCATATCGGATCTTGCGGGCCTGGACTCTTCCGTCTCCGACGACGAAAGGACCCGCATCCTGGCCGCTAACGCCCGCCTCGCCGGGATGGTGGACCTGGAGGATGCGAGCCTCCGGGACTTAAGGCGCAGAATCTCCTCCGACATAGGGATCTCGGCGGAGAAGCTCGACGAGATCATAACGCCCCTGGAGCGGATCTACGCCGTCGCAGACCACACCCGATGTCTTGCCTACATGCTCGGCGACGGGATCATCCCTTCGAACGTCAAGGCCGGCTACCTCGCAAGGCTCGTCATCCGAAGGACCCTCAGGCAGATGAAGGACCTCGGGATCGGGGTACCGCTATCAGACCTCGTCTCGATGCAGATCTCGAGGCTCGATTATTCAGACCTCGACGAGAGGCTCGAAACCATCGCCGAGATCCTCGACCAGGAGGAGGAGAGGTACGCCGAGACCCTGGAGAAAGGACGCCGGCTGGTGAAGAGGATCGCCGAGGGATATGGGAAGAAGAGCGAGAAGATACCTCTGTCGGAGATGATCTCTCTCTACGACTCTCACGGAATACCGCCGGAGATCGCAAAGGATGCAGCCCTTGAGGCGGGGGTCGAGGTGGATCTTCCCGACAACTTCTACTCCAGGGTCGCGAGCACTCACATAAGGTCCGAGAAGGAGGGGCGAGAGGAGGTGACGATCGACCTTCCCGAGACCCGTAGAATGTTCTACGAGAGGCCCTTCGAGAGGAGGTTTGTGGCCCAGGTTCTCGAGGTCGTTGACGGGAACGTGATCCTGGATCAGACTCTATTCTACCCCGAAGGCGGCGGCCAGCCCGCTGACCGGGGCCTGATCCGGAAGGGGGCGAAGGCCTTCAGGGTCGTAGACGTCCAGTCAGCGGGAGGGGTCGTCCTCCACAAAATCGCCGAGGGGGAATCGGCAGCTTTTGCCTTCGAGATCAGGCCGGGCGACTCGGTAGAGGGCGAGGTCGATATGAGCCGGAGGCTGGCCCACGCCAGACATCACACCGCGGCCCACATCATCCACGACTCGGCGAAGAAGGTTCTGGGAAGCCACATCTGGCAGGCTGGGGCCCAGAAGTCGGAGGAGAGAGCGCGGCTTGACATCTCCCACTACAAGCGGATATCCCGCGAAGAGCTGAAGGAGATCGAGCTTCTCGCCAATAGAATGGTGATGGAGAACGTCCCGATATCAACGGGCTGGCTGGACCGGGCCGAGGCTGAGAAGAGGTTCGGCTTCGAACTCTACCAGGGAGGAGTTCCGCCAGGAACGAGCATCAGGGTAGTCCAGGTGGGGTCTGACGTCGAGGCCTGCGCCGGGACCCACTGCACCAACACCGGCATGATCGGCCCCATCAAGGTCCTCAGGACCGAGAGGGTCCAGGACGGGGTCGAGAGGATAGAGTTTGCGGCCGGAGTGGCCGCCGTCCTCAGAGGGCAGGAGAGAGACGATCTCCTCTTTGAGGCCTCGGATATCCTCAGCGTCCCGCCAGAGCAGCTCCCCAAGACCGCCTCCCGGTTCTTTGAGGAGTGGAAGGACCTCCGGAAGGAGGCTGCCCGGCTGAAGGAGGACCTGGCACGGGCCCAGATGGAGGGGTTGACCCGCAGGGCCGTCGAGGTCGGTGGCATCAAGATCGTCGTCGCGGTCATTGAGAACGCCGACGTCGAGGAGCTGATCAAGGCAGCCTCCATGATCTCAGGGAAAGACTACGTAGCCATCCTCGGAAGCGATAAGGACGGCGCGAAGATCGTCACCGCCGTCGGGAAGAAGGGTCTCGCGAAGGGTCTCTCAGCCGGGGAGATCGTAAGAGCGGCAACTTTGGTCGTCGGCGGCGGTGGTGGCGGAAAGCCCGAGATCGCACAAGGAGGAGGCCCTCGGGCGGAGAAGCTGACGGAGGCTTTGAAGGCGGGCCTGGCGAAGGTGAAGGCTTCTCTCTGAGGCCAAAATTTGCTTTTTCGTCTCGTTTCCTCTTATTGGGAGCGGCGATGGTCCGAGGTGGCAAACGAAGTTAGTGTTGGCTGCTGTTACCTGTGGGCCAGAACGTAAGTGAAGGGGTCCCGATTCCGCCAGGACCTGGCCATGTAAATCAGATCCGCCTGCATATCTGAATCGTCAACCCCAAGCCTCATCATGAGGACTCGAATTTCTCGGCGGCTGTAGCTGCTGCTACACAAAAACTCGGCTACTATCTCCATAAGGTCTCTATAAGATAGCCTAGCCTCTTCCTCAAAAACGTCGGCCAGGAGCGAAAGGATCGGTGGGCTTACAGAATCGCAGTTGATTCTGAACCCCGTCCTCTTGCTCACCACGTTCTCCAATCTTCTCAGGTCTTTAACATCGAAACTGTTCTGTTGCATATGCATGCACCCCCGAAATCCTTCATTTCGGGTCGCAGGGAGCGGGTCCACATATTCAGTGAATCCACAAACCATAACCCAACCACGCCGAATTATTTATAACTTTCTAATATAAATTCGCAATAACTTATAATAATCAATCATAATCAATTATTATAAACGTACGTGTTTAGCTGGCCAGACTTGATATCAGTATCTTTCGGGTATCGAGTCCCTGTTGCTTCGATGTCGCCAGGACTGTCATAATACGTTCATGAAT
>LGFT01000060.1 GCA_001509375.1 Methanothrix harundinacea
CGCATAGCATTTTATTCGGTTGATAATATTTATATGTTTGGCATAGATAGGGGCGGGGCTCTACATCCCCGGCCTAAAGACCGGGGTTTTACGCCCCTCACCCCTCCCCATTCCTATAAATACGTGACGATATAATGAAACGATGGCACTTGTACGACATAAATCGCGGCGATGGGAATAGTGGGGTGTTCAGTTGATAAGAGACCTTTTCGTGGACATGGTTGACTTTCATAAAGACAGTTCGGTCATAACAAAGATCAGGCTCAGCAGGATCGCTCTTTTCAAGGATCTTATGGCTTCCCTTCCAAGGCCGGTGAAGATCCTCGACGTCGGCGGAACGGAGCTATTCTGGGAGAGGATGGGCTTTGCAGACGATGAGAACTACCAGATAACAATTCTGAACCTGTCCAGAACGGAGCCCCACCACTCCAACATCAGTCTCGTCGTCGGAGATGCCAGGGATATGAGCGATTTTGAGGACGAAGCGTTCGACGTCGCCTTCTCAAATTCCGTTATTGAGCACGTGGGTGGTCCCACTGAGCAGCGACAGATGGCAGAAGAGGTGATGCGGGTGGGGAAAGGATACTTCGTTCAGACCCCAAACCGCAGCTTTCCCTTCGAGCCCCATTATCTCTTCCCTCTCTTTCAGTTCTTTCCTCTCGGCCTCAAGGTCTTTCTGATCCGGCGATGGTATCCAAGAATTTCAGATAAAGATGAGGCCACAAAAGCTGCGAAATCGGTCCGGCTGCTCAGTAGACGAGAGGTGGCGGACCTCTTTCCTGACGGAAAGATACGCGACGAAAAGCTTCTGGGCATGACCAGCTCCTTCATAGTCTACGGAGGATGGTGACCTTCGAACCATTCTGACCCCTAACTCTACTCCACTTGTCCCCAAGGATCGCCTCCTCCCTCTGGCTTCAAAATGTTTATCTGGATTGAACTAGCTTCTTCCGCCTCGATGACCAAGAAACCGGTGAAGGAGAAAAAAAAGAGCGCGGATAGGAAAGATCAGCCCGCGCCTAAGAGGCGGGGGTTGGAACGCATCCCCGACATTTACATCTATGCGGGCCTTGTTCTGGTGTTCCTCTTCTCGCTCTACCTGAGGGTCTACAGACCCATGTCTCGCATCCTCGTCGGAGACTCTGTACTCTTCGAGGGTAACGATCCCTGGTACCACATGATGCTGGCCAAGAGCACCGTCTTGAACCTCCAGCGGCCCTGGTTCGATCCCATGACCTACTTCCCCGAAGGAACGGGCATCCCCTTCGGGCCTTTCAACAGCTGGTCCATAGCCATTCTCTCGCACATTGTAGGTCTTGGAAACCCCAGTATGCACACCATTGAGGTGGTGGGCGCGATCTTCCCGGCCGTTCTGGGAGCCCTTCTGGTCTTTCCCATCTACTTCATAGGGCGGGAACTCGGGGGGAGGACGGCGGGCTTCATGGGCGCTGTCATGATCGCCGTCTTGCCGGGCCAGTTCTTGTCGCGATCTATGATAGGGTTCACAGACCACCACGTAGCAGAGGTTCTCCTCAGCACCACTGCGATGCTCTTCTTCATGCTAGCGGTCCGGTCGGGTCAGGGCAAGCTCACCTTTTCTGCTCTCCGAGGCAAGGATATAGATGCTTTAAGGAGGCCGATATTATATTCCTTGTTGGCGGGCCTATTTCTGGGTCTATACATAGACGCCTGGTCATCCGGCCATCTCTTCTTGGGGATAATCCTGGTATTCGTCACCATCCAGAGCATCGCTGACCACCTCAGAGGGAGAAACGCGGAATACCTGGGGATCGTGGGGACGATCGCGTTCCTGATCGCACTCCTTCTGATACTCCCCTTCATCAGGATCCAGAACGGCTTCAGCACGTCGCTTTATTCCATCTTCCATCTCATGATCCTGGTCGTTGGGTCGGTCTTCATGATGTTCCTCTCTCCCCTCTCAAACCAGCTCAACCAGCGTAAGATGGAGAGGCTCTACTTCCCCCTGATAGTAATCGGGTCGATAGCCTTCTGCGCTGTAATACTGATGCTCGTGTTTCCCGCGTTTACGGACAATCTGATGAGAGGTTTGAGCGTATTTCAGCCCAGGACTGGAGGGGCGGCCACCGTAGCGGAGGCGTCCACGATATACACTAATTACGCAATCCAGAGGAACTTCCCAGGTCTGATGCCTCTCCTTTCTCCCTTCTGGTTGACTCTCCTGGCCCTGCCCCTCATCCTCCATAGATACTACAGAGACGGTAGTCGGAATGCTGAGATGCTGATCGTGGTCTGGACGCTGATGATGCTCTCCCTCACCTTCGCCCAGAACAGGTTCGCCTACTACTACGCTGCCAACATCGCCTTCCTATCTGGATACCTGGGATCAGTTTTTCTGGAGAAGACCCGGTTCCTGGAGGCAGAGGACGCCGTCATCAGGATGTTCCGGGGATCTTCCAAAGAGACGATGGACAAAAACCTCCTCCTCACCAACGTCGCTGCCGTCGTCATCCTATCGCTCCTCTTCGTCTATCCGGCCATGTTCGGAACGGTTCAGGGCGTTTCGATCGGAAGCTTTCCCTCGGAGCGCCACTCCAGCCCCATTGAGTCTGATTGGTACAACTCCGTAGCTTG
The DNA here is from genome assembly GCA_001509375.1 of Methanothrix harundinacea. Classification (GTDB taxonomy): domain Archaea; phylum Halobacteriota; class Methanosarcinia; order Methanotrichales; family Methanotrichaceae; genus Methanocrinis; species Methanocrinis harundinacea_D. Next base: position 2,614 of record LGFT01000060.1, read on the forward strand.
GCTTCAGGACAACACCCCTGACCCGGGGATGGACATCTATACCATCTACGAAAAGCCGCCGGCAGGCGAGGAGTTCAATTACCCCGATTCTGCCTATGGGATCATGTCCTGGTGGGACTATGGCCACTGGATCGAGACGATCGGCAATAGAATCCCGAACGCAAATCCCTTCCAGCAGGGGATAGGGAGCATGGAGACCGGAAAGCCCGGATCGTCCCCCTTCTTCCTCGCCCAGAGCGAGGCGGAGGCTGAGGCGGTCCTGGCGGACCTCGACGAAAACAGGTCCGCCTACTCCAACGCCAGGTACGTCATCACCGACGTCCAGATGGCCATGGGCAAGTTCCACGCCATCGCCGCCTGGAGCAACATCCATCCCGGTAATTATCAGTTCAGCCACTGGCAGGACGGCCAGCCGATCACCCTCTACGCTTCGCCCTACTTCAGAACCATGGTGGCAAGGCTCCACTTCTTCGACGGGACAGAGGCCGAGGTTCAGGAGGCCTGGACTGTGGCCCTCCGCTCCGACGGTCAGGGCGGCGTCTCGATCGAGCCTCAGAAGCGATCCAGCGACTACCGGATGCTCCTCGAGAGCGTGAACGAAAGCCTCGAACGCGGTTACGCGGCGGCGATGGTTGTATCTCAAAGCCCGATCATGACCTCGGTTCCCCTGGAGGCCCTGGGCCATTATAGGCTCGTCCACGAGTCCGCGAGCGCGGTCACCGCCAGCGGCCAGAAGTATGTCAAGATCTTCGAACACGTTCCGGGAGCGACGATCACAGGCACAACCTCTCCGGGCACCGATGTGGTCATATCCGTTCCGATCACGACCAACCGAGGGAGAAACTTCGAATACAGGCAGTCCAGAATCGTCGATTCCGACGGCAAATTCTCTCTCGTGGTCCCCTACTCCACTGAAGGCCCCGAGAACTGGAGCACCAACTTCGATACAGGACCCCTTGGCCCCTACACTCTGAGGGTGGGAAGCGTCCAGTACGACGTCCGGGTCCCTGAAGGTGCAGTAATCAACGGGAGTACGATCGAGATATGATGCTCCTCGAGGAGATGAACTGGACACAGATCGAGGCGGGGCTTGAGAAGACCCGGACCTTGATCCTGCCGGTGGGGGCAACTGAGGAGCACGGCCCCCACCTCCCCACCTTCACCGATACTATCCAGGCCCTGGAGGTGGCAAAAGAGGTGGCCCGACGAAGGCCCGTCTTCGTCGCGCCTCCCGTACACTATGGGGTCTGCAGGTCGACCCGGGGCTTTCCGGGGACGATCTCCATCAGCCCCGAAGCTCTGAGGAAACTCGTCCTCGACCTCCTCTTCGCTTTTCGCGACTCCGGCTTCGAGAGGGTCCTGATCCTCACGGGCCATGCCGGGGGGCAGCACCTCGCCGCCCTCAAGGAGGCTTCAGAGAGAGCGGTCGCCAAAAGGGACATTTTCGTGAGCCTCGTCTCAGACTTCGACCTGATCGATACAAGCGAGGTAGAAACCCCGGGAGACGGCCACGCTGGGGAGATCGAGACCTCGAGGATGCTGGTCATCCGGGAAGACCTGGTGCGGGGCCTTCCCCAAAAGCACTTTCCTCCGAGGCCGAGATACCTGATCATGAAGGACGTGAGGCATCTTATGGGAAACGGGATCATGGGCGACCCGTCGAAGGCCTCCAAGGAGAAGGGGAAGAGGTTCATGGAGATGTCGGTTCAGGGAGTGCTGGAGGCTCTGGAGGAGCTGGAGAGCCATCCCTCATCTTGAGCCGTCTTTTCTCCACTTTCCTCATCCCTTTTCACCGCCGTTTTCTTTCGACTGATTTCCGTTTCTCCCTCTATCGAGAATCGAGAGTTGTTTCATAGACCTCCGGGCGGGCAGGTTTAATATATGGTTCCCGCATCTGCCTACCCTTGAAAATCGCGATTTCGCAAGGTTGATCATCATGCCATCACAAGAGGATAAGCTGTCCACCCTGTCTCCCAGGGACAGGCAGGTGCTGAAAGAGATTTTGGAGGGCGAATCCGACCCAAGGAAGATCGCCGAGAAGCTCGGAATCAAAGAGGTCTCGGCCATCTCCTCGGCGGAAGGGCTCGCCGAGAGAGGCCTGATCAGGCTCGATAAGAAGGTAGAGGAGGTCTACGCCCTCACCGAAGAGGGGGCCCGGTACGCCGAGATCGGCCTTCCCGAGAGGAGGATCCTCGAGACGGCTGGGGTCGAGGGGGTTCCCATATCGGAGATCGATCCCGCCCTGAAGGTGGGGATCGGCTGGCTGAAGAAAAAGGGCTGGGCCAATGTTGAGGCGGGAAAGATCATGCCCACGGGAGACTCGCCCGCCGGAAAGGACGAGGAGATCCTGGAGGCGCTCTCCTTCCAGGGAGAGACGAGCGCCTCGGCCCTAGACCCGGAGGTCCTGAAGGTCCTGAAGAGCAGGGGGCTCGTCCAGCCTAGCACGTACAAATCCTGGAGGTTCGAGATCACTGATGCCGGAAGGTCAGAGATCGAAACTCGTACTCTGACATATGGCGTTACATCACATGCAGTCAGAGGAATTGGACAAATCACACCAGACATGATCAGGACCGGAAAGTGGGATGAAGAGTCTTATGTTCAATATAAAGGAGAACAATTCTACATCAGGCCCTACGACGTCACCCTTCCCGCGGAGCGAATCTACCCCGGGAAGGTCCACCCCTACCAGAGGCTCCTATCGAGGATGAGGGAGATAATGCTGGAGATGGGCTTTTCGGAGATCAAGGGCGAGATCATCCAGCCGAGCTTTTGGAACTTCGACGCCCTCTTCCAGCCCCAGGACCATCCGGCAAGGGAGATGCAGGACACCTTCTACCTCGACTCCAAGGCTGAGATCCCAGAATACTCCCGGGTCAAGGAGATGCACGAACACGGCGGGGATGTCGGCTCCACCGGCTGGGGCGGGATCTGGGACCCGGAGGTGGCCCGACGGGAGGTTCTGAGGACCCACACCACCTCCATCAGCATCAAGTACCTGGCGGACCACCCGAACCCTCCGGTGAAGGCCTTCTCAATAGACCGGGTCTATCGGCGGGAGGCGATAGACCCGACCCACACCCCAGAGTTCGAGCAGCTGGAGGGGGTGATCATGGACGAGGGCCTCTCCTTCGCAAACCTACTGGGTTTCTTGAAGGAGTTCTACTCCAAGATGGGCTTTGAAGAGGTCCGGTTCAGGCCCGGCTACTTCCCCTACACCGAGCCCTCCGTCGAGCCCGAGGTCTACATCGAGGGGCTCGGCTGGGTGGAGCTGGGTGGAGCTGGGGTCTTTCGAAGGGAGGTTACAGTCCCCTTCGGGATAGACCACCCGGTTCTCGCCTGGGGGCTCGGAGTGAGCCGCCTCGCCATGCTGAGGCTGGGGCTGAAAGACCTGCGGCTTCTCTACCAGTCGGACGTGGGATGGCTGAGAGACGTGCCGTCTCTTGCGAGGATGTGATCGATCGTGCCGGTTGTCAGATTATACTACGAGGATCTGGAGGAGATGGTGGGCGCCAAGAGGGAGGAGATCATGGCGAGGATGGCCATGATGGGCGCAGATATCGGAAAGAGCAACGAAGAGGATTACGTGGACGTCGAGTTCTTCCCCGACAGGCCCGACCTCTACAGCTCCGAGGGGGTGGCGCGAGCCCTTCAGGGCTTCCTGGATTTGAAGGTCGGAATCCCTGAGTACCAGGTCCACCCCGGGGATGTCACGATGGAGGTCGACCCCTCCGTCGAGAAGGTCAGACCCATCATAGGCTGCGCTGTGGTGAAGGATCTCGAGTTCAGCGACCCCGCCATAGAGTCCCTGATGGACCTTCAGGAGGACCTCCACTGGGGCCTGGGGAGGAACAGACAGAAGGTGGCGATAGGGGTCCACGACATCTCGCGGGTCGTCCCGCCCTTCACCTACTTCGCAGCCGATCCATCCTTCGAGTTCGTACCCCTGGACTTCAATGAGAGTCTCTCAATGCGTGATATCCTCAGGCTTCATCCGAAGGGGGTCAGCTACGCCTCCATCCTGAAGGGTTTCGACCGGTATCCCCTCATAACAGACGCAAATGGGGACGTCTTATCTTTCCCGCCGATCATCAACGGGGAGCTGACGAGGGTGAGAGACGACACCCGGGACCTCTTCATCGACGTCACCGGGACCGATCCCGTCGTCTACAAGGCCCTCAACATCGTGGTCACGGCTCTCGCTGAGAGGGGCGGCCGGATCGAGTCGGTCCAGGTGAAGAGGCCCCAGGTCGATCTCACCTTGCCAGACCTCTCTCCAGCAATGTGGAAGGTCGATGTCGAGGACGCCAAGGGGCTGATTGGCTTCGATATCTCGCCTGAGGAACTGGCGACGTGCCTTGCGAGGATGAGGTTTGGTACCCGGGTTCGGGGCCGGGAACTGGAAGTTCTGGTCCCCGCCTACAGGGCCGACATAATGCACCCGTGGGACATCTTCGAGGATGCCGCGAAGGGATACGGCTACGACAGGCTGGTGCCGGTTCTTCCAAAGACCGTCACCATCGGCGAGGCTCACCCCCTGGAGACGAAAAAATCTGATCTTCGGGATATAATGGTGGGCCTCGGCTACCTCGAGACGATGCCCTTCACCCTGACCTCCGAGAAGGCCAACTTCGAGAGGATGAGGCGGCCCATCCAGGACCAGGAGATCACGCGGGTTCTCCACCCCATAAGCGAGCTTCACACCATGGTGAGGACCTCGATTCTGCCGAGCCTCCTGGAGATATTCTCCATCAACCAGCACCATCCCCTCCCCCAAAGGATCTTCGCCCTGGGAGACGTTCTTGTGAGGGGAATGACGAGACAGGACCTGGCTGCTGCTTCAATCCACAGCAGCGCCGACTTCGCTGAGGTCAGATCTGTGGTGGACGCCCTCATGAGAGAGCTCAGTCTCGAACCCGAGATTGTGGCCTCCGAGGATGGGGCCTTCCTCGCGGGGAGGGGAGCAGACCTTTTGGTGAGCGGGACGAAGGTCGGATCCTTCGGCGAATTTCATCCCCTGGTGCTGCGGAGCTTCGGTCTGGATCAGCCCGCGGTGGGTCTGGAGTTGAGATGGGATCATCTCTGGCCCTCTGTCAAGTCCTAGTTCCGCACATCTGGTCGCCTGTTGAGCTTGGACCTGAGTTGGATCTTCACGATGTAGCATCGTGGTTGCCTATATCGAGATCGACGATGCGGAACGGATCGGCGCCATTTTGGCTCTTTCAGATCCGTTCCAAAATCCCTTTGCCGATGGCACTGCCCGACCTTTTATGATCCGATCAGCCGCTCTGACAAGTTTAATATAAGCTGCCAAACAACTTGAACTTTGATGACAGGTTGGGTTCCCTCATGAAAGTCAGAGATCTTATGACCTACCCTATCCTCACGGTGGAGGTAGACACCACCGTCTTCGACGCTATCCAGATGATGGTCCGCGATAAAAGGGGAAGCGTCCTCGTGGTTGAGGGAGGTCTTTTAAAACAGGTGGTGGGCATAGTCACCATCAGCGGCATGTTCGAGCAGGTCTTCGCCCGAGGGATCGATCCCAGAAACGTCATGATCTGGGAGATAATGACCCCCGCACCGCTGGTGACCATAGGCCCCAACGCCTCCACCAAAAAAGCTGCAGAGATTATGTTGGAGCACAACATTAGACGGTTGCCTGTGGTGGAATGTGGTGCTCTGGTGGGGATAATAACCAGCAAAGATCTCCTCCGGTGCATCGGTAATTCCGAGGCGGATGATAAATCGGCCTGACGTCTCAGCTCAAGATTTTCCTCCTCACTCTGCAGGACAAGAAAAGGCGCGACCCCCGACGCAGAATTTAAATATCGAGAGGATCAAGGTGTGGCCAAGTCGAGGTAGCCAAGCCTGGTATGGCGCAGGTTTGCTAAACCTGTGTCCCTTCGGGACTCGAGGGTTCGAATCCCTCCCTCGGCGCTAATTTTATAAGACAAACTTAAATAAAAAAATGGATGCTCATGCTCTAGCTAGAGAGGGCGTTGAACCTCTCTGCGAAGTTGAAGCATGAGCCGTCAAAGCAGCCGAAGGTCGGCTTGTAGCTGTCGGTGAAGATCAGCCTCCTCTGAATTTCGAAGGATCCCAGGAACTCTTCGCGTTCTTTGGTTCCCCTCTGACCGGGTATCGTCTGCCTCGCATCGATGGCCATATATCCTGTGAAGTTGTCTGCAGTCTGGAACTCAGCTCTTCTATCTCGGCCGGTGTGGTGAAGGTCTATCTCCTGGATCTGGTACTCCATTTCCTGGAGGTTATAGCTCTCCTGGACCTTGGCTCCCACCCCGCCGAAGACGAGAGAACTCTTGACCGTCTCAGTCCCCATCAGGGTATCGCCGGATCTCAGCGCCAGGTAGTTTTCCACGGCGTCGCACTCCTGGAAGGTGGGATTTCCTCCCTTAGCACTCTCCGTCAGGTAAGCGTTCTTCATCAGAGTGTCCACGCTGCCGCTGAAGTATATGTCCTTGTTCGACTTCACTCCGCTGTTCATGCTCCTGACGTCTTTGTTCATCTGAAACTGGCCAGTCCCGCTGACTGAGGTCTCTGATACGTAGTCGTAGTCCTGAAGCCTGAATCCGGCTTCATCGGATCCTGACTTGCAGTTCGGCGCCGTTGCCAGGACTTCGAATTCGTAACTTCCAGGCGATGCCCTCAAGTCAGGAGTGACCAGGAGCGGTTCAATTCCAACCCCCCCCGCCGGAACGGTGAGGACCGTCTCAGTCCATTCAAACCATCCGAGTCTGCAGCTTTTGGGGTTGATAGTGAGTTTCGCCTCCACCTCAGAGCATCCTCGATTTTCCACGCTGACTACGTATTCCTGAGTCTTTCCCGGCATGGCATAATCGATGTATGATCCGGACGTCGGGCCCGAGAGGTCTATTGAAACGCTGAGCTCGCCCCTGATCCCTGGCACAGGGGGCCAGACGGATCCCGTTGATCCCGTTGATCCCATTGATCCTGTTGATCCCATTGATCCCATTGATCCCGTTGATCCCATTGGTCCTGTTGAAGACATCCCCAGATTCCACTCCGATTCCAGGCCCTCCCTCGTCTCCTCAACGGTGGCGAAGGCCGGTTGGGCTGCGAGGATCAGCAGAATTATCAGATAATGTTTCACTCTTTAAACCCCCATGACAAACTTACTGCGACAAAGGCCTTGTATCTCAATGCCCGCCGACAGAAATCTCGCCTCGTCAGGGATCGGCGTTCAGAAACACGGCTCCCGCCGCAAAAATAAGAAAAGAGCGTAGACTGCGGCTTAGCAGTCTACTCCCGCGCATGGGCAAATGTAGTTCCTTTCAGGTATCGGAGCCTCGTGGAACTTAATCTCCTTCTGCACCTCGAAGTCGCCGCTGAAGAGCTCATGGCTCTGTATGTCCTTGTAGAAGATCTTGTGCATGCGGGAGTCGGTTCCCCAGGTACCGTTGAAGCTGTTCAGCGTGTTGAGGCCGACGGTGTGGGTAATGCTTGAGTTTTTGGTCGAGCCGAAGAAGACCGTCTGGTCCTTCTCCATCTCATTGACGCTGAACATCTCCTGGATGTTGGCACCTATGCCTCCGTAGAAGGCCTTGGAGTTGACGAACTTTCCTCCCTGGAGAGGTGCCTTATCGCTGTCGTAGGTGAGCTTGGTGTTCTCGAAGAAGTTCAGCGTCGCGTTCACCGTCGGTTCCTCGCTACAATTTTCTGCATTGTAGTTGGGCACCGGCCTTACAAGCTTGTTCGGCTCTTGCGAGTAGACGTGGGTGGCGTCCATCTCGATGGTGCCATCGCCTGTCATCATGTCGTAGTACTCAAGGGCGATTTTTTTATCGACAATAGAAGTGGCTACGTCGATATAGCCGGTCCCGCTGACCAGCTGCGCTTCACAAAACTGCTCGTACTGACGTGGCTCTATGAGTGGCACGTTGGCCGTAGCGAGGCCACAAACCAAAGCTAGAACCACTAGTATCCCTAATGTTCCCTTCACTTACTTATACCCCCTTCCTATTCTGAATTTAGATCGTCTGTCTCATTTTTCCATAGAGACGAACACTTTACCTATTTAATACACGGCTCATATTTCAGTGTTTTGGTCCAAAGACCCTACCAGTGAAATGAAATATAAAAAAGTTGGGACGATTCCAGATCTTAAGATCTGGAATTCACATCGTTTCTGCTCAGATGCAGGGGAGCCAGTCGACCTTGTGAGCGACACCGATGACGTTGGATGCGAAGTTCGCCTCAAGAGCGCCAGTGCAGTTACCACAGTCGTCGGTACTGCAGTCTTTCCTGGTCTTAACCTCGGTGTTCTTCTGCAGGTGCTCGGCGTGAGTGTACATCTCGACTACGACAGCTCCGATGTAGTAGTTCTGGACGCAGAGCTTCTCGATCCACTTCTGATCGTAGGTGCCGGTCTGGTAGCTCACGGGCATGTACTCAAACTCGGCCTCCTTGGAGAAGTTGATGTAGTCGATACAGCAGGGATCCTCTATAGGAACGTCTACCCGCTCAGCCTCGATCTCGGTCCTCTCAGTGATGACGTTTCCGCTTCCAGACTCCTTCTCGACCAGCTTGTTTCCAGCTAGGCCGGTCTGGGTCTGAATGATCGTCTCTACGTTCTTGTAGCCGACGCCCTTGATGTTGGCCTTCTCGTACATGTAGTTGGCCGCGCCAGCCATGCCCACCAGGGCAATTCCAATGACTAGTAAAATAGCCAGTTCTCTCTTCATTCAGTTCCCACCT
>LGFT01000061.1 GCA_001509375.1 Methanothrix harundinacea
CCAATAAGAAGATATTAATGATGAATTATATATCTCTTCTGGTCGAGGTGGATTCTCGTCAATTCGCATCATTTTTGTAGGTGCTAAACACATACATTTATTTTTTGTCGAATACACTGATAGATCCGCTGCATGGCACACCGCCGCAATTTATGCCAGATAACCTCAATTATTTCATATTTATTCTGAATTTAATTACCACAACTATTAAATATAGCTATAAACTATTTGTTTAGTTAGCAATAAATTGAATTGGAGTTACAGAATGTGTGAATATTTAGGGTGCTCAATGGATAACACTTGCAGCAACACCTGCTGCGACCAGGATCCGATAACCGAATGCCACCGCAACGCAAATGCCGCGGCGCATATGTGGGAAGAGGGTGGGCAGGTATGAGGTTCCAATCTTCTATTTCTAAGGCGGCATTTCTTCTGCTGCTATCCTTTGCCATCTGCTCCGGTTCTGCATACGGCATGGAGGTTCCAGGAGACCTCGACGGAGACCTGATAGTCTCCGATGATGAGCTGGAAGCTGCAGAAAAATCTCACGAAGTTGGCGATATAACTTCAGAGGATGTGGAGACGATCATCCATATCCACGATAACTATCCTAGGGCGATAGTAGATGGTACAGGCACCGAGGTCACCCTCTATAAACCTCCCGAAAGGGTCTTTGCTATAAGTACAGGGCTCATAGCAAAGACGATGTTCATCTTCGGTGACGCGGAGAAGATTGTCGGAAAAGGAGGAAACTCGCTCAGTGGAAGTGACGTCACATATACCTACAACGGAAAAAGCTACAGCTACTCAACGCTCTATCCTATCGAAGCGATACTTTATCCTAATATCCGGGATGTCCCCTACTCCGGTTACGGGTGGCCGCCGAGCTACGAGACAATAGCCAATACAGATCCAGATATAATAATCGTTAGCACAAGATCCTGGAGTCGTGACGGGGGGGAAAGCTGCAAACAGAGCATCGACATGATGAGGGAGCTCGGGGCTCCTGTGGTCGTCTTAAACGAGATCGGAGTTTACGATCAGGAAGAGACAAAGGTGGTCTACAAGGAGATAGAGATCCTGGGGGAGGTCTTCGAAAAGCGAGATAAGGCTCAGGAGATAATCGATCTCTTGGAAGAGCAGGTTCAGTTCATTAGGGGGAGAACCGAGGACATCCCCGAAGAAGAAAAGAGGACTTTTCTATACGCGGGCATATCGACCAATTGCCCTGGCCAGGGGGGTGTCAGCTACGTGACCGGCGCCGACCAGCTAGAATCAATCCTCATTGAGGATATCGTCAACGCGAAGAACGCTTTCCGTGGAAACGGTCGCCAGGTAATGTCTGCTGAGCAGATTCTAGCCCTAGACCCGGACGTCATCCTCTTGCCCACGGCCCAAGGAGTTCACACTCCCGACGAGCTCTATAGCGGCGATAGGTTCGAGGCCCTCCAGGAGCTGAGGGCGATCAGAGAGAGAAGGGTTTGTGGGCTGCCTTACATAAGCTACAGGACTGAACGGCTTAGCTTTCCTGTAACCCTCATGGTCGAGGCGAAGGCGATCTACCCTGAGAGGTTTGAGGATATAATCGTCAGTGAGTGGGTAGATGAGTACCATCGAAACCTCTACGGCGTCGACGAAGAGACGGTCCGAGAGATCAAGAAGAGATTGGGTCTAGAATGGATGGATGATGCAGGATTTTGAGGTCCCGCTCACATAGTTTTATATTTTCTAGGTGTTAAAATGTACGGACATCTAAAGGTGAATGTCTCATGGCCGAAGAGCTGAAACGCCTCAGCATCCTGGAGCGGCTGGGCTATGAGCGGATAGAGGGCTTCTCTGAAGAGCGGAAGGTGGGCATTCTGGTATCGCTACTCGCGTTGATGATCGTAACTGCCGCCATCGCCATATCCCGCGGGGTCTACGAGATCTCGGTCGTCGACGTATACACCATCACCCTCGCCCACCTCTCGCCCCTCGGCGACACCTCCGCCGTCAGCAGGCTTTACGACACCATAGTCTGGGAGCTGAGGATTCCGAGAATTCTCCTGGCGATCACCGTCGGGGTCGCCCTCGCCACCTCCGGCGCCGTCTTCCAGGGCTGCTTCAGAAACCCTCTGGTGGAGCCCTACATCCTCGGGGTATCCTCGGGGGCGGCCTTCGGCGCATCCCTTGGCATCGTATATCCCCAGTTCTTCCTCTCGATCCAGGTCTCCGCTTTCATATTCGGATCGGTGGCTGTGGCCCTCGCCTATCTTCTGGCACGGACGAGAGACGAAACGCCCATCGTCACCTTGATTTTGGCAGGAGTGATCATCGGCTCGGTCTTCTCGGCCCTCGTCTCCATAATGAAGTACATCTCCAACGACAGCGCCCTCCGAGAGATCGTCTTCTGGCTGATGGGCGGGTTCTACTACGCCTCCTGGAAGGACGTCGCTCTCGTATCGCCGATCGTAGTTGCCTCGTTTTTTGTCCTCTGGCTCCTTGGCTGGAAGCTGAACATCCTCTCCATGGGAGACGAGGAGGCGAGGACCCTCGGTGTGAGCCCCGAAAAGTACAAGTTCGTCTTGATCTCGATTGCGACCCTCATCACCTCTCTTGCCGTCTCCACGGTGGGGATCATCGCCTGGGTGGGTCTGATGATGCCCCACGCCGCTCGTCTTCTGCTGGGTCCGGATCACCGGTTCGTCATCCCGGCGGCGGCGATGCTGGGCGGGACGTACCTCATCGTCTGCGATACCCTGGCGCGGACCCTGACGTCGGCGGAGATTCCTGTTGGGATCATCACGTCGATCCTGGGAGCTCCTTACCTCTTCTACCTCCTGAGAACTAGGGGTCGCGCCATATTCGGGTGATCTTCATGCTCCAAGTGAACGACTTGTATTTTAACTATGGAAAGAAGCCCGTCTTTGAAGGAGTCTCCTTCGACGTCGATGAGGGAGAGCTCTGCGGCCTCTTCGGCCCGAACGGCTGTGGAAAGACTACGCTATTCAAGTGCTGCCTTAAGTTTCTCAAGTTCCACCGGGGCTCGGTTGTCATGAACGGGATCGACATCACCGACCATCGGATCGAGAATATGGCGAAGCTCGTCGCCTACGTCCCCCAGGAGCACAAGCCACCGTTCCCCTATCTCGTCAAGGAGGTGGTGCTGATGGGAAGGACGCCCCATCTCCGGGGCGTCTTCGGGATCAGCCGGAAGGACAAGGAGCAGGCTCTGAACGCCCTCGAAGTGCTCGAGATCGGCCATCTCGCAGACCAGCCCTACAACCAGCTCTCTGGAGGGCAGCGTCAGATGGTGCTGATGGCGAGGGCGATCGCCCAGGATACAAAGATCATGTTCTTGGACGAGCCGACATCGGCCCTCGATTTCAGCAATCAAATCAGAATCTGGGAGATAATGCACCGGGTGGCCGAGGAAGGGGTCACCATCCTAGCCTGCAGCCACGATCCCAATCATGTATCCTGGTTCTGCAACAAGGTGGTGGTGATGAACAGAAACGGGATCGTTGCTGAGGGCGCGCCTCACCATGTAATCACAGAGCAGGTCCTAGACGATATCTACGAAGGAGTGTGCGCCGTCCGGAGCGTTGGCGGCACCAGGATGGTGATGCCGAGGAAGGTGGCGGAGAGGGAGGTCGATGGGATCTCCATCGAGAGCCGATTCGGGATGAGAAACTCAGTGCCGGCGGAGGTGGAGCTGATCTGATGTCGACAGATCAGATCGACTGGATGGAATCTGGATGGACCGACTGAAAAGACAAAACTTCCTAAACAGGACGATTTGGTGGGATAGTAACCAACAGGATCCTCGAGGTGGATAAGAACATGGATCTTTTGAGATTTTGTATGCTTGCTGCATGCTTGTGTCTGATTTCAGGGGCAATATGCGCTGATGAGTACAGAACAGTAACCGACATGCTCGGACGGACGGTAGAAGTTCCGACGAGCATCGATCGGGTAGTGGCCATCGACGATGGTTTTGTCGAGGGGATCATGTACCGTTTCGGAATACAGGACGAGATTGTAGCTCTGGGCGCTCCATGTTGCAGTAAAGAGTACAGCTACAGCTTTGAGACAGTAGACGGCAAAAGCTACGAGTTTGAGAATGGAATGAATACCGTTAGGTATCTCATGCCTCACCTTGTCGACATGCCTGTGCTGGTTGAAGGCGCGAATGCGGTCAACTATGAGACGCTGGTCTCATTGGACCCCGACGTCGTTTTCCTTCGGGAAGGGTCGTGGGCTTTTTCGGCAGGATCTGACGAGCATATCCAAAAGACTATTGAAACCATCGAATCGCTCGGGATTCCGTTGATAATCCTGGTCGGCCCGCCGTATCAGAAAGAGCAGAGTGTGGATCACATCGGAGATGAGATCCGACTGGTGGGTGAAGTCTTTTCCCGCCAGGAAGATGCTGATGATCTTGCCTCATACCTTGAATCCCAAATGGGGGAGATACGATCTCGAACAGAGGATGTTCCCGAGAATGAAAAGCCCCGCGTGATGCAGCTTGGGCTCTCGCCGCGAGCGAGGGACGGAGGAGGTGCCGGCATGGCCTGGGGCCTCGATACGATCGAATCATACTTCATCGAGGAGATTGCGAATGCCAAGAATGCGTACGAGGGCACGGGTGCCTTTGTTGTAGTCTCAACAGAACATATCTTGAATATGGATCCAGATGTCATCGTTCTCCCGACTGCACAGGGTTACCACCCGGCAAGTGAGCTATACACTGCACCGTACTACCAGAATCTTCAGGAGCTGTCGGCCATAAAGAATCAGCGCGTTTATGCACTTCCCTGGACCCCCTACAACTGGGCAAAGCGTCTGGAGTATCCGATCGAGGCCATGATCATTGCTAAGGCTTGCTATCCAGAACTCTTCAATGATATCAAGGTCCATGAGTGGGTACTGGAGTTCTACCAAAACGTCTATGGTGTGGACGAGGAGACGGCCATTGGCCTGCGCTCGGCGCAGTGGCTGGACTGGACGGTGGAAGAAGATTTCTAGAAATGGAGGTGAGACTGTGGATTATTTGATTTTGAGACGGTGGTTTTTCGCCGTCGCATGTATTTTTTTGGTCCTCAATTTGGGATGCGCCGACGAGTACAGAACCGTAGTCGACAGCAGAGGGGTCGCCGTACAGGTGCCGCTGGAAATCGCGCGCGTGGTCACCATCAGCGATGGTCTGGTGGAAGGGGTCATGACCAGCTTAGGCATCGAGGACAAACTGGTGGGTTTGGGAACCGATTGTCTTCCCAAGCTGTGGGTGTGGGAATATCCCACAGTGGAAGGAAAAAACTACACATTGGAGGGGATGAACACCGTAAATTACCTGAATCCATGGATTCGCGATCTTCCTTTGGTCGCCTCATACGGCATGCCGCCCAACTACGAAATGCTCGTCAGCCTGGATCCGGAAGTGGTCATCATCAGGGGCGGAGACTGTACCTTTTGGACGGACGAAGATAGCATGCAACAGGCCATCAATACGATAGATTCCCTCGGGATTCCCCTTATCGTAACGTACGGACCAAACACCTACGACGAACCAAACATGTCCATCATCTCCGAAGAGATTAGAATCATAGGTCAGGTATTCGGCAGAGAGGTGGACGCTATCGAGCTTGCAGATTATCTGGAGAGCGAAGTAGAATTTGTGAGAGAACGGACGGAGGATATCTCAGACGACGAAAAACCTCGCGTTTTATTATTTGGCCTATCGCCACGATCCAGAGATGGTGGGGGAGCAGGAGATATCGAAGGCACTGACACCATCGAATCGTTCTTCTTAGAGGAGATAGTCAACGCCAAAAACGCCTTTCAGGAGCCGGCCTATTTCAAGCTGGTGAGCGCCGAGCACGTCCTGGCACTAGATCCAGACGTGATCGTTCTGCCCACTGACTGGGGATATCACCCCTCGCGGGAGCTTTACGAAGCTCCTTACTATCAGAACCTGCAGGAGCTGACAGCCGTCAAGAATAGAAGGGTCATGGCCCTTCCATGGTTGCCCTGCAACTGCGACAAGCGTCTCGAGTATCCGATAGAGGTGATGGTGATGGCCAAGGCCGCCTATCCTGAGCGCTTCGAAGACGTCGATCTTGCGGAATGGCTGCTGGAATTCTACCAGAACGTTTTCAACGTTGATCAGGAGACTGCAGAAGGATTGCGCACTGCTCAGCTGATGGGCTGGACTCTCGAAGAGGAGAGCTGACAAAATACCTCTATTTTTTTCAACGATGGAGATGAGAATATGGAATATTTGAGATCGAGAGGTTGGTCGCTTGCTATCTTATGTCTCAGTTCGGCTTTCAATGCGAGATGCATCACAGCTGTTGAGGCGGAGGGGATCTGATGTCAACAGACCAGATAGATTGGTCAGAGGTCTGGATCGACCAGGTGAAAAAACACAACGAGATGAACGGCGGCATGGACTGTGCAGCTTACTGGAATGTGGGGGAGGAGGCCAGAAATTACTGGAGGATGATAGAGCAGGACGGCGGGGAGTTTGTAAAGGTCCTGCTCGATAAAATCAGAATCGGCTCCAACTTCAGGGTGCTGGACATCGGGGCAGGGCCCGGAACCTTGGCGATCCCCTTCTCCAAGATGGCCGCCCACGTCACAGCCGTGGAGCCCAGCGCTTCCATGGCCACGGTGCTCCGGGAGAACCTTGAAGAGCGCGGGATCGAGAACGTGGACTGCATCCAAAAGAGATGGGAGGAAGTGGATGTTGAGGGAGATCTAAAACCTCCTTACGATCTGGTCGTGGCGTCCTTCTCCCTGGGGATGACCGATATCAAGGGGGCCGTCCAGAAGATGATGGCCGCTTCGTCCGGGCGCGTTTACCTCGCCTGGTTTGCCGGTGATACCTCATGGGACGTTCAATCCCGGGAAATATCCGCCCTTCTATCCAGCGAAGTTGAGTACCACCCGATGCCGAAGTCGGACGTGCTCTTTAACCTCCTCTACCAAATGGGCGTCTACCCCAACGTCTGGGTATTTCCTCTCAGGATGCACCATCGTTTTCCCTCTTTCGACGACGCTTTGAACTATTTTGGCGGCCAGTACCGGGTCTCAACCGACGATCAGAGGGCGAAGCTGAGCGGCTACCTGTCGCGGATCGTCGAAAAGGATGGAGAATCCTGGGCGATGACGTACGATTTCTTAAACATGATGATTTGGTGGGATAACAACCACCAGGAAACGTAAGGAGGATAAGAACGTGAATTTTGTGAGATGTTGTATGCTTGCGGTCGCATGCCTCTGCCTCATTTCGGGAGCAGTATGCGCTGACGAGTACAGAACAGTAGTTGATAGCAGAGGGGTCGCCGTCCAGGTGCCAACGGAGATTGAACGTGTGGTTACCATCAGCGATGGTCTGGTGGAGGGGACGATGGCGGCGCTCGGAGTTGATGATACCATCGTAGGAACTGGTTCTTCCTGTATTCCAGGGAAAGGAACCTGGACATATTCTTACCAGACCGATGACGAGATGGTCGAAGGAACTGGAGGTAAAAATGTCGTGGGAGAGCTCATACCCCGCTTGAAGGATCTTCCTCACGTTGTGGAGTATGGAGTGGCGATGAACTACGAAACTCTCTCCTCCCTCGAACCTGATGTTGTAATTATGCGTCTTGGAAGCTGCTCAATCCCGACAACAGATAATGACAAGATAGTGAAAACCATTCAGACGATTGAATCGCTTGAGATTCCGCTTGTTGTCCTCTATAGCCCCAATTGTTATGATCAGTCCAACTTGGAGACGATCTCAGATGAGGTCACTCTGATCGGAGAGGTCTTTGGAAAGGAGGACGAGGCCAACAAAATCGCCGACTATCTGAAGTCCCAGTTAGAGATGATCATAGAGCGAACCCGGAATATTGATGAAGAGGAAAAACCGACGGTGCTGATGTTTGGTCTCACGTCACACAACGCAGATTTCGGCATGTCGGCGAACGGACCCGGCGTCACTTATGGGTTGAAGACACCTGAGTCATACATGATTGAGGATATTGTCAATGCAAAAAACGCCTTCCGCTCTGATATCGGCACCACCCAGACGGTCAGCACAGAGCAAGTGCTTGCAATGGACCCTGATGTTATTGTGCTGAGCACCTGGAATGGCTACCACCCAGTGGAGGAGCTGTATGATTCCACAAACTACAAAAACCTCCACGAACTCTCGGCGGTGAAAAACCGGAGAGTGGCGTCTCTTCCATTTATGCCCTGCAACTCTGTGAGGCGTCTGGAATACCCAATCGAACTGATGGTGATTGCAACGGCTGCATATCCGGATCAGTTTGCAGACATCAAGGTCCACGACTGGGTGCCGGAGTTCTATCAGAACGTCTATGGCGTGGACGAAGAGACTGCCATCGGCCTGCGCTCGGCGCAGTGGCTGGACTGGACGATGGAAGAAGATTTCTAGAAATGAAGAGTTTGTCGATGAAAAGCCTGCCGCCATGGTATGGACTGCGATGCAGAAAAATAGCGTTCATGCCATTGGATGGGCTGGACCGTTGAATGGGCTTTAAATTGTGGGATGGATTAAAGTGCTAAAAACGTGCTTGATGTTTTTAGCCTGAGGTTGGCTTTTGCTAGGCACCGGATGGACAGCAGAGATGTGAACTGGAGTGCACCCCTGATAGTAGACACTCAGTTAAGCAACGGTATTTAAAGCAACCTCCATTTCAAACTGTTCCGGAGATCTATAGTCCAGAGCTGAATGAAGCCTTTTATGGTTGTAAACCTTCTCAATAAAACGCCATATGTTTCGATAGGCGTCTTCAAATGTTCCGTATTCATTCAGATACACCTCCTCGACCTTTAGAGTTTTGATGAAGCTCTCCGCAAACGCATTGTCGTATGGGTTTCCTTTCCTTGACATGCTAATCTTGATTTCATGCTGTTTCAAACATTCTACATAATCGCGGGATGCATACTGAACCCCCTGATCAGAATGATGAACGATTCCGTGAATTGACTCCGACCAGCGATTGTCTAATGCCTTGCTCAGAGCATTCAAGACCAGTTGGCTGTCTATGTTTCTGCTCAATTCCCAGCCTATGCACTTTCTGCTGTAGAGATCCAGGATTACTGCCAGGTAGATGTTCTCGTGTAGCAACTGGATGTATGTGATATCCGACGCCCAAACCTGGTTCAATCCGGTTATCTTGGTGCTCTTCAGAAGGTTTGGATATACCGGCAGGCCATGATTGGAATCGGTTGTCACCGGCTTGAATTTCTTTTTCAGGCACAGAAGGTTATCCTGTCGCATGAGTCTCAGCACACGCTTGCGATTAACTACATAACCTAAATTTTGAAGCTCTGCCGTGATCCTCCTATAACCATAACCAGGAAATTCCAGGGCTATCCTCTGAATCTGGTTCCTCAGATCCATATCGTCAAAGGAAATTATTTCTTGCTTTGTTCGCCATTTGTAGTAGCCGCTCCGACTTACTTCGAGTGCTCGACATGATCGGGATATTGGCAACGAAAGGTCGCCGGAGTGGTTCTCCTGGATTATCATGAATCGTCCCTCAGCTTCGGCTTTATTCTCTCCTCCCGAACCTTCTTTTGAGTCACGGCGAAGGCTTTTTTTAAAAGTTCGATCTCGGCATGGGCTTGGCCCAGAAGTCTCTCCAGTTCTGCAATTCTGGCTTGGTCCTTGCACTTATTTCCGTTACCGCTGAACGCTTTTTCGGGATTTTCAGCCAACTCTTCTCTCCATCGGGAAGGTAGGCTAGGATGAATGCCATGCTCGCGGGCGATTTGAGCTAAGGATTTGCCACTCTCAAGTTCTGCTACTACTGATATCTTGAAGTCTCGGTCGTAACGTCGCCTCGTCTTTTTCATGTGCGTCCCTCCACGAGTTGTCATTGCTTAACTCATTGTCCACTTGGAGGGGTGCACTCCAAACGTTGTGGAGGGGCGTGACGCAGAAGTACAGGCTTCGATGGAGATCGGGCGAACGTCGCCGTCTATATGATTTCATCGAGAGCGGGATGTTCGCCCTCTTGGCTATAACCCTTACAAAATAAGACGGAGACGGGCAAATATCGCCCTGATGGTATCGAAACGAGATCGCTATCTTATAATGCATTTCGTCGTCAACAAAAGCCGTCGTAGCAGTTCAACGGTAAGAAATCTGATATCAAGCCTGAAGAAGCCTCCTATCGGGCCGGACACTTGGGTCAGGGGTCGCGGCAACGTATCACGAACACATGTGGAATGGATAGTATCCTCTGCCTGGAAACTGATATGCGGCGTTCCAACGACCTCGAAGAAAGCAAAGGAGTTGCAGCGCGGTGCGCTGTTTGACTGAGAAAGGAGCTAGAAAGCGCTTTACTTAGGCGCAGTGGGCTTAACCGATGACCAATGAAGCATATCATTAAGAACAATAGAAGGGGAGGGTCCTGTAGGCCGTAACCTGTTCACTTTAACACTTTAAAACCTGAAATATAGAGGGGGCAAGGATGAAAGCACGTCGGAAGAAGGCCGCTCTCGAAGAGCTGCAGCAGATCCCGGGGGTGGGAAAAAGCATCTCCGAAGACCTGTGGCAGATGGGGTTTCGCAAGGTTGAGGAGTTGAATCAACGGGACCCGGAGGAGCTTTACCAGAGGTTC
>LGFT01000014.1 GCA_001509375.1 Methanothrix harundinacea
GGAAAAGGATATAAATCGGCGCGGAGCCAAAGGAGACCTTCAGCTATGTTCTCCGAGTATATCCAGGCGGCCCTCGCCCGAGCAGAGTACGAGCCGATCGAGGGGGGCGAGTACTGCGCCACGGTTCCGGGCCTCCGGGGCGTCATCGCCACCGGGAAGACGATCGAGGAGTGCCGCAAAGATCTCATCGAGGTCCTCGAAGGCTGGATCGCCCTGAGGCTCAGCCTCGGGATGGCCATCCCGCCGATCGGCGGCAAGACCATCGAGGTCTCAACGGAGCCCGAGGCCGTTGTCTAAACTCGTTCCAGTCTCTCATCGAGAGCTGATCCGGCGCCTGCGGAAGCTGGGGTTCGAGGGGCCGTATCACGGAACGAAGCATCCTTTCATGGTCAGGGGAGACCTTCTCGTCACCATACCAAACCCTCACGGCGGGGTGATCGGCGTGAAGCTCCTGACGATAATCCTCCGGGAGGCCGGGATCGAAAGAGACGAATGGCTCTCGGTTTAGGTGAAGACTGATCAACATCGATAAGACATACTTTCAGCGCCAGATCGAAATGATCGGCAGATCGACGGCCACGTCGTCGAGCTTTTCGGATTGACCGAAGAGGAGATCGCCATCGTGGAGGTGGTCGCTAGTAGAATCTGCCACCAGCAGCCAAGGCCTGCCCGCGGGAGGTCACTGCCGCCTGGGGTATATATGTGAATTGCCGCCATTGACTCCGTCCACAAGACGGCGGCTGAAATCGACCTACCCACCGATTTGTGGCAGCCTGCCGACAGCCTGACAGGAGAGGCGCGCGGAGGCTGACGAGAACCGCGACCGCCGCCGCTCGGTCCTCCCTTTCGTCTTCGCCCGACAGGTCCGGGGGGATGGACCGGGCGGGAAGATCCGGCGGGCCTCTCCGACGGGAGGCGGGGATATGGTCCGGGATTTTGCGGAGTTCGGGATCTGAAGCTGCGGGGCGGGAAGGGATGAACTGGCGCGTGATGGCGGGCGGTCCGATCCCCGTCGGCCTCCGTCGGCGGGTCGCCATACGACCGTAGGGGCGATCGAGCTCTCCCGCTTCCCCCGAGCTCTCCTCATCTGGCCTATCTCGAGGGCGCCACCCGGCGCTTCCACGCCGGGCGGGAGGGCTGCCGGGATGAATGAGGGTCGAGGGGGCAGCTGGGTGATCTCACTGTCCGGCAGTTACGGCCACCGGTGCGGTCTTCGCCGCCCAGAATATATTTTAGGCAGTATTTTAACTACACAATATCTCAATCATCTTCTCGACTACGTCGCCAACCTTTTCAGTTCTCAGACGTCCGGCGCGGTAGAGGATAATAGGGCAGGACGCCTCTTGGTCTGGGCGAGATCGGAGAACGGAAAGGGCACAACGACGACTTCTCCCTTCACAAATCTTCCCAAGCTTTATCCTCCTCGGGGCTAGCCACTCCTCGCCGAGAACTGGCTCGCCCAATATGGCTTCCTCGACGCCCCTCTTTGAGGATTTGTCCTTCAAAAACGTACGAGATCTAGGACCTCCTTGAGATAAGGCTCGGGAAATACCTCGATCTCTCGGATGATCAGTTCCTTCGTCTTCATGTCAGCGAACTTATAATTCTCCTTCATCAAAAGAATTTCTCCGATCCCCGCCGTCTGGTTGTCGGATTGATCGGCCCCCCCTGGGGGCCAGGGGTGATCGGCGCCGAACGGCCAGGCGCGGTAGTTGGCCTGCATTTCTTGAAGCTATCATCGTCTACATTGACGAGATCATACCTTATCTCTTCTTGGACCTGACTGATATCTTCGCACCCGAGCCCGGATATGCAGCAAAACCATGATCGGCAAATACGAGGATGGACCTGAGGATGGGCCGGTCCAGAGCCCTGACCGAAAAATGGTTCTCCGATTATTCTTCTTCAATCGGCGTCAGCACCGTAGTCTCTGCAAAGTATGAGGAGAACTCATAGTTGTCGGGGTCCTCCGAGTCCGCAGCATACTCATAGCCTATGCCGTTCAGGACGATCTCGCCGGTCTCCAGGATATTCCCGTCCATGAACCCCTCGACGAGCCAATCATCGCCATCATATGTCACATTCCCGTAGTACACCAGGCAGAGTTCATCCATGGCAGTGGAGCCCATTATCTGGTAAGTCTCACCGTCAGAGCCCTCGATTTTGCCCAGCAGGAGGGAGCCTCTCTGCTCGATGGTCCAGATGTAGGTCTCAGTCTCTTGGTAGGGGTACGGGGTGGTGTCATTCTCATCGATTCCGATGTAGACGCTTTCGGTTACATCGGCATACATTCCCGAGATGTCCTTCACATCCACCTTAGAGGCGATCAGATCGGCGTCTATGTCAGCCCATAGATCTTCTTCGACCTCTGTGGCGTTCTCCATGTCGTTTCCTGCGGCGGAAAGAGCCATCAGCAGAAGGAGGGCGAATGCCCCTCCAAGGGTCACAGTTCTTCTCATCTTACAACCTCCCTAATTTTGCAACAATTGGATCAGTTGATCCCAATATCGTAAATACTTTTTGATCTATAAGAATACTTTTTTCAGATTGAATTATCCAGAGATTACAGCATTGTCGTTCATCGGCAATTTCATCTCAGAAATTAAGGCCTGACTGAAGAAGAAACTTTCTCCGCCATCTTCGCTGAGGTCGCCGAGAACGAGAAGGAGCACGCATAAAGGCCCTTTAGGTTCCTTGAAGGCAGCGAGATCGTCGCCGGGCCCAATTTTCGCAACCTAGCCCCCGACTTCCAGATCCAGCAGGCGAGCCGATCCGTTTATCAATCCCAAGAGACAATATCCCATCGGAGTGTGAGAAATTGAAGAGCTTGAAAGGAACCGAGACCGAGAAGAACATCCTCACCGCTTTTGCGGGAGAATCCCAGGCGAGAAACCGTTACAACTTCTTCGCCTCTCAGGCGAAGAAGGAGGGGTACGAGCAGATCTCCGCCATCTTCGCCGACACCGCCGAGAACGAGAAGGAGCACGCAAAAAGGCTCTTTAAGTTCCTGGAAGGAGGCGAGGTCGAGATCACTGGAGCATTTCCTGCCGGGGTCATCGGGAAGACCGTCGATAACCTCCGGGCGGCGGCCGCCGGCGAGAGGCACGAACACTCCTCGATGTACCCCGAGTTCGCGGCCAAGGCCGACCTTGAGGGCTTCCCCGAGGTTGCCGAGACAATGAGGAATATCGCCGCAGCCGAGGTGGGCCACGAGAAGAGGTTCCTCGCCCTTGCAAAGAACATCGACGATGGGACGGTTTTCAAGCGGCCTGGAACGGTCAGATGGAGGTGCAGGAACTGCGGCTACATCCACGAAGGGCCTGAGGCCCCCGAGGAGTGCCCCGCCTGCGCCCACGAGAGGGCTTACTTCGAGCTCCTCGCCGAGAACTACTAGATCTGGATCATCGAGACGACGACGGATCCGGGGCAGAGTGAACGAGGTCTCGGACGTCCTTTCTCCCCTCTTTTCTTCGCAAAAGTTTTCAGGTTTCCAGATCATCAGCCCCTCAGATCCTCATCCTCTCCCTCTTCTCGAAGAGCTCGCGGGCGATCTCCTCAAGCCCCAACTCCGCCTCCATCGCCCGGATCTCCTCGGCCCGGGCCTGGGTCATAGGCTTCTTGGGGGCGGCGGCGCATGAGCCTGCGTCCGCTGTCGCGCGATAGGTCCCTATCTTCCGGGCGAGGTCTGTGATCTCCGACTTGTCCATGGCGATGAGGGGATGGTATATCGGAAGGTCGATCCCCGACTGCTCTGCCATGATGTTCGCTGGGGTCTGGGAGGCGACCTGGCCGAGGGAGTAGCCGGTGACGACGCCGAAAGCCTTCTCCTCCTCCATCACCCGTCGGGCTATCCTGTACATCAGCCGCCGGCATAGAGGGCAGGTGGCCCTGGGCTGGGCCGGGGCGATCCTCGCGAGGCCCTCGCCGATGGGAACCAAAACGAAGTTGATCTTCCTGCCCGAGGTCCAGCGCCTCAGGACCTCCGCCGACTTCTTTGCCTGGGGGAGGGCGTCGACGTAAGGGCGCGGGTCGAAGTAGAGGAGGGAGACGGGACAGCCCCTCCGCATCATCATCCAGGCGGCGACGGGCGAGTCGATCCCCCCGGAGATGAGGGCGAGCATCCTCGGCTGGGTGCCGAGGGGAAGGCCGCCAGAACGGTCGGCTGCGATATCTGAGGCGACCTTTTCGATCGCCCCCAGGTCTGGCTCTACAGTCCAGACCGGACTTGTCGAGACGACACCAAAAACGTCGGCGATGATCCCAGGGGCTCTGGTATCAGAAGTATAAGCGAAGATCCTGCCCCTCTCCAGGGACAATGATGAATCTATCCCCGCCCCCTTCAGGTTGAAAGCGATGTTGGAGGCGAGGGTCCTCTCCCAGCTCTTCCTGGTCCAGGGGTCCTTGAGGGCGATCTCACCGTACCTGACCAGGACCGAGTCGAAAGAGAGCATTTTGGCCTTCTCTTGGCCTCTATTTTTAGGTCCTGGCCGCTATGGCCTTTGCAGACCGCGCTATCTTCCTTCTCCTGGCGCCGGATGAGGTGTACTTCTGGAGCGGGCCGGGGTTCTTGTGAGAGGCCTCGGAGTTGGGCACCTGTCTGATCTGTCCTTTTCTTCCCTTAATCCTGGTCCATTCAACGCTTCCTGTCTTTCCCATAAGCCGTAACTACCCGGATCGATCTTAAATAGGTTTCGAGGGACGGCGCGAATGGGGTATGGGTTCGGTTTCTGATGGGGACCAGGACCGGACCAGGACTGGACGAAGAGGGACTGGAACCAGACTTGCAAGATAACACTTTTAACGGGACACGCCATCAAGCAAGCGTGAACCACGAGATAGGCCTTCCGAGGATCCAGGTGAGCAAGTCTTCAGCCCTCGTTCTCTTTGGGCTTGGGATCTATCTCGCCTATCTCCGACATCTGGGGCTCGGTGAGGTCGCCGAAAGCCTGGACGGCGTGAACCCAGTGCTCTTCTTCGCAGCCTTAGCCCTCTCCCTCTTGATGGTGGCCTTCAACGCCCTCTCCTGGAAGAGGGTAGCCGAAGAGCTGGATCGCGGGGCGTCTTCAAGAGACTTCTTTCTGATCTACCTCTCCAGCATCTTCCTGAACAACCTAATCCCCTCGGGGAGCTTCTCAGGTGAGACGGCCAGGGTCTACTTTTTGAGCAAGGCGGGGGGCGGCTCAGCACCGCGATTCGATGCGAGCTTCGCCTCCGTCGCCGCCAGCAGGATCATCACCGCCGTTCCCTTCGTCCTCGGCATGATCCTGGGTCTCGCCTACCTGACCTCCTTGCGCCAGGTTCCGAGCTGGGCTTTAACCACCTGTTTTGCCATGATGATCTTCACCGTCTCCGCAGGCTTCGTCTTCGTCGGGATTTGCTTTGAAGAGCGGTGGCTCCAGAGGATGGTGGGCGTCGGCATCGGCCCCCTGGAGAGGATATTTCATCGGGAGCTGGACCGGGAGATCTGCTCGGGAACCGTGTCCGGATTCATGAGAAGCATGCTCCTTCTGAGGCGCAAAAACAGAGCCCTCATCGAAAGCCTCGCCTGGGCCTTCGCCGGCTGGCTCTGCCTTGAGGCGGTGGCCTTCGCCGCCTTCCGGTCTCTTGGGGTCAACATCTCCCTCCTCGCCATCTTCGCCGTATATTCTGTGATCATAGTCTTTCAGACCCTCCCCCTGGGGCTTCCCGGCGGGATTGGCCTCGTGGAGATTCTGATGACCGCCCTCTTCGGCGCCGTGGGGATATCGATCTACGATGCCGCCGCCGTCACCATCCTCATCCGCCTCGTCCAGCTGTGGTTCCTCGCTCTCCTGGGGGGCCTTTCCACAGTCCATCTGATGAGGCGGATCGAGGGGGATCGGTAGGGATCGATGAGGATCGGAGACGGTGAAGCGTCTTCGGAAAGCTCCGCCGACGCTGGGATCTGAAATAGAGTTAAATACCATCAATACGTCAAGGCGACCGAGCGGGACAGTAGGGTAGCCTGGTCGATCCTCGAGCGTTTGGGACGCTTGGACTGCGGTTCAAATCCGCGCTGTCCCACTAAGGGTTTCCATAAACGATTTTGACGGTCAAAAATTTGAGCATATTCAAATCCCCGAGATTTGAACTGATATGCTCAAATCATCACTCTTGGAGGTGTCCCCGACGAGATCGAAGCCTTTCGCCGTCTCGGCGCTGCTGGTGCTGTCGCTGGCTTCGACCGCGCTGGCTCAAACGTCGGGCGACGAGAAGGTCACTGAGGATGGAGAATATATTTACGGAGAATAGATGAGGGGAATGGGCAGGCGTTATACATCAAACATCTCCATAAATCTACAGAATATGTAGGGGATGAGAAGTCGCAAGAGCCGAAGATCATTACGAGCGGGCCCTGGTGATCCACCGGAACAGTCTGGGTGAAGATCAGCCCAAGACGAAAACCGTGCGGGAGAACCCGGAATCTCTCCAGCAATAAATCCCTACACAACCACAATCTCGCCGCAGACCCCGCACGCCTCGACGATCCGGTCGAAGTTCATTCCCGGGAAGGGATCGATTAAGCATAGCTCCGTCGGCTCCGCCCGCGAAAAGAGCCTTTCAGCGTCGCCGAAGTATACCTCGATCTTGCAGCCGTCGCCCTCGGCCTCCGCCACGAGGTTCGGCTCTCCGCCGATCTCGCCCGCCGGGATTTCGGGCCGCTCGATCCTCTCGATCCCCAGGATCGACCGGTTAGCCTCCAGGTTCAGAATCGCATCCTCCACCGCCGGGAGCCATGCGTCGTTTGCGACGACCCGGCCCGCCCCGCCGAGGAGGGCCACCAGTCCCAGGGTCCCGGGGCCGCATAGGACGTCGGCGACGGTGGTCAACTTACCCCGGAAGTAAAGCTCCTCCAGGATCTTCATCTTGGGGGCGCTCTGTCTGGGAAACTCGACATGTATTTTTGACTGATGCTTGTAGATCACCAGCTCGCCGATCAGGGAGGATACTACGTCGCAGCGGAGGTCCGATCCGGCCAGAAGCTCCCAGCGGTGGGGGCTGGCCCGGAGGTCTGCGACGCCGGGGACCCCGCCGCCTCTGATGACCCCCTTGACTTCTGGGACCTTGGCGACGATCTCGGCGGCGGCATCTTTTGTCAGGCCCTCGCCGACGATTATGAGTTCATCTGGGCCGAGCCTCGGCGGGTAGGCCAGGGGGAACCCCACCTCCACCAGGGGCCAGCCGATTGATCGAAGGGGGTCGGATCTGCTTCGGAGATGGTGGTCGACGAGGATCTCCATCGCCTCGATCATCACCAGGTCCAGCGGAGCTTTGCCGCAGCCGGAACACCGTTTCCGGCCCCCTTTTATCGCGGCTTGTTCGGAAAAGCTCACGGCCTTATCGAGGGCGGGCTCTGCCGGGCACTTGGGGCAGGCCATGTAAAGCGCATCCAGGCGGGCCAAAACCTCTTCTGCGGGCCTGATTTTATCGCCCTTTAGGGGTTGCGGGACCATGAAATGACTTAGAAAGGGGTCCCTATTTCAGCCTTTCCGGGCGCGTTTAAGGGTCGTTCGGGGACCATTTCGTAGAAAGATTTGTAAACGAAAAAGTCGCTGCCAATGGGGAGGAGGTTTTGAAGATGGCACAAAGAGGGATTAGGGAATACGACGCCAAGAAGATGCTGGCAGAGCGCCTTCCCGATTACGTTGATGATTTCGATTATGATGGTCAGATCGTCCTTGTCACCCCAGAAACCGACCTGGAGGTGGTGGCGGTCGAAAACCCCTGGGTCAAGAAGAAAAGGCTGGTGGTCAAACCAGACCAGCTCTTCGGCAAAAGGGGCGCCTACGGCCTGATCCTTCTCGACGCCACCTGGGACGAGGCAAAGGGGTACATCGAGGAGAAGATGGGAAAAGAGACCCTGGTGGGCACCATCGTCGGACCTTTGACTCACTTTCTCATGGAGCCCTTCGTCCCCCACGATCGGGATGAGGAGCTATACGTGGCGATAAAGTCCGACTACGGCGGGGACGTCATCTACTTCTCCCCCAAGGGAGGCGTGAACATTGAGGCGAACTGGGACCAGGTCACAGAGATCCCCGTCCCCATCCTGGCGAAGGTCGAGGACATCGACCTGGAGTCCAAGCTTCCTGCGAAATTGGGCGAGAGGCGAAAGCCGATCGCAGACTTCATCAGGGGCCTCTACCAGCTCTATCAAGACCTGGGCTTCGCATACCTCGAGATCAATCCCTTCGTCTTCCACCAGGGTAAGATTATCCCCCTGGACCTGGTGGCCCGGCTCGACGACGCCGAGGCCTTCTGGCAGAGGAAGAGCTGGAAGGGCCTGGAGTTTCCCGAGCCCTTCGGAAGGGCCCTCACCGAGGAGGAGGCTCACATCAAGGAGATCGACTCTCGGACGGGAGCCTCCCTGAAGCTCACGATCCTGAACCCGGAGGGGAGGGTCTGGACGATGGTCGCCGGCGGCGGTGCCAGCGTCATCTACGCAGACACCATATGCGACCTGGGCTTTGCCGGAGAGCTCGCCAACTACGGCGAGTACAGCGGCGACCCGTCCACCGAGGACACCTACGAGTACACCAAGACGATCCTGGACCTGATGACAAGAGAAAAGGACCCCCAGGGAAGGACGAAGTACCTTCTCATAGGCGGTGGGATCGCCAACTTCACCGACGTCGCCAAGACCTTCAAGGGTGTGGTGATGGCCCTCGAAGATTACCGGGAACGGCTCCGCAACACGGGCGTCGAGATATTCGTCCGGAGGGGCGGGCCCAATTACGAGGAGGGGCTGCGGATCATGCGCCAGCTCGGTGAGAGGCTGGGGGTTCCGATCCATGTCTACGGCCCCGAGACCCACATGACGAGGATCGTCTCGATGGCCCTGGGAGGGGAAAAGTGATGACGATGAAGAGCTACCAGCTATTTGACAGGAACACCCGCGCCTTCGTCTACGGCTACCAGACGAACGCGATCCAGAGGATGCTGGACTTCGACTACCTCTGCAAGAGGTCGGTCCCGAGCGTCGCCGCCATCATCAACCCGAACCGCGCCGGGATCCACAAGGTCTTCTGGGGGACCGAGGAGATCCTCCTCCCCATGTACACCACCATCCCCGAGGCGGCGGCGGACCATCCCTCGGTGGAGATCGTCGTCAACTTCGCCTCCTTCAGGTCCGCCTTCGACACCACCATGGAGGCCCTCGCCCATCCCAGCATAAAGACGGTGGCGATCATCGCCGAGGGCGTTCCCGAGAGGATGTCGAGGATTATGGCCGCCACCGCCAGGAAGATGAAGAAGACGATCATCGGCCCCGCCACCGTCGGGGGGCTCGCTGCCGGAGCCTTTCGGATCGGAAATACCGCCGGGACGATCGAGAATATCATCGAGTCGAAGCTATACCGGCCGGGCTGCGTCGGCTTCGTCTCCAAATCCGGAGGGATGCTGAACGAGGCCTTCAACATCATCGCGAGAAACTCGAGCGGCGTCGTCGAGGGGATCGCCATCGGAGGAGATCGGTACCCTGGAAGCAACCTCATGGACCACATCCTCCGGTTTGAGGCGAATCCCGAGGTCGCCATCATCGCCTGCCTTGGCGAGGTGGGGGGGACTGACGAGTATATGATCGTCGAGGCCCTGAAGGAGGGGAGGATCACAAAGCCCCTGGTGATCTGGGTTACGGGCACCTGCTCCAAGGTCCTCCCAGGAAGCGTCCAATTCGGCCACGCCGGAGCCAAGGCCCAGACGGACCTGGAGACCGCAGACGCCAAGAACAGGGCGTTAAAAGAGGCAGGAGCCGTCGTCCCCGACTCCTTCGACAGCTACGGCGACAAGATAAGGGAGGTCTATGAGGGGCTGAAGGCCGAGGGGAAGGTCGAGGTGGCCGTGGAGCCAAAGATCCCCAAGATCCCCATGGACTATGCCAAGGCCAGCTCGGAGGGAATCGTCCGGAAGGCGACAAACCTCATCTGCACCATATCCGACGACCGGGGCGAGGAGGTTCTCTACGCCGGAAAGCCCCTGAGCCGGGTCATGGACGATCGGATGGGAATCGGCGGCGTCATAGGCCTTCTCTGGTTCAAAAAGGAGATCCCTCCCTGGGCCGCGGAATTCATAGAGCTCGTCCTCCAGATAGTGGCGGATCACGGCCCCGCCGTCTCGGCGGCCCACAACGCCATCGTCGCCTCCTGCGCCGGAAAAGACCTCATATCAGCACTCTCCAGCGGGTTACTCACCATCGGGCCGAGGTTCGGCGGGGCGATAGACGACGCCGCCCGGGAGTTCAAGAGGGCTCGCGACTCGGGTCTATCCCCAGAGCAGTTTGTAAAAGAGATGAAGTCGGCGGGGATCAACATCCCCGGGATCGGCCACAGGATCAAAAGCGTCAAAAACCCCGACAAGAGAGTCGAGCTTCTCATCGGCTACGCGAGGGAGAACTTCGCTCGTACCGACCTTCTCGACTACGCCCTATCGGTCCAGGAGATCACCACCGCCAAGAAGGGAAACCTTATCCTGAACGTCGACGGCTGCATAGGAATCCTCTTCTTGGACCTGATGAGCTCCTGCGACGTCTTCGACGAGAGGGATATCGACGACGTCATCAAGTACGGCTATCTGAACGGCCTCTTCGCCCTGGGGAGGAGCATAGGGATCATCGGCCACATCCTGGACCAAAAGAGGCTCGAGTCGAGGCTCTACCGCCACCCCCAGGATGACATCGCCTACATGCTTCCGAATTTCGAGTGAGGCGAGTTCTTATGTGAACGGCGGTCGGCCCCAACTCCCCTCGGCCGGCCCCTCTTTTATGGAGAGGTTGACTTTGGCTACCATCAGCGAGAAGATATTCAGTCGAGCCTCGGGCCACCGGGCCGAGGCGGGAGAGATCGTCGAGGCGGAGGTGGACTATGCCATGTCCCACGACGGGACGAGCGTCCTCGCCATCAAGGCCTTTCGAGAGATGGGGTCGGTGCAGGTCTGGGACCCTGAACGGATCGTCGTCCCCTTCGACCACATCGTCCCCGCGAACAACAGCACCGCCGCCGACCTCCAGAGAGAGGTTCGGCTCTGGGCAACAGATCAGGGGATAGCCCACTTTTACGAGGGAGGGCGCGGGATCTGCCACCAGGTCTTCCCGGAGGAGGGGTTTGCGCTGCCCGGAACCCTCCTGGTGGGGGCCGACTCCCACTCCTGCACCTATGGGGCCGTCGGGGCCTTCGGAACCGGGGTCGGGGCCACGGACATGGCGGAGATCTACTCTCGGGGGCGGCTCTGGTTCAAGGTGCCTGAGACGATGGGGGTCAGAGTATCGGGAAAGCTCGGACGAAGGGTCCTCGCCAAAGACCTCACCCTGATGCTCGTAGGGGCGATCGGGGCAGACGGCGCCACCTACAAGGCCATCGAGTACGTCGGCGAGACGATCGAAGGACTATCCATGGCGGGGAGGATGACCCTCTGCAACATGGGGGTCGAGATGGGGGCGAAGGCCGCCATCGTCCCTCCGGACGGGATCACCGAGGAGTTCCTCGTAGGCAGGGCGCGGGGGCCCTACCAGCCGGTCATCTCAGACCCCGGCTCTCGCGACTCGGAGGTGGAGTTTGACGTCTCCGACCTGGAGCCGCAGGTGGCGGCCCCCTTCAGGGTCGATAACGTCCGGCCCGTCTCAGAGCTTGCAGGGACCGAGGTGGATCAGGTCTTCATCGGGACCTGCACCAACGGCCGATACGAAGACCTGGAGGTCGCAGCCGAGATCTTGAAGGGAAAAGAGGTCAAGGTGAGGACCCTGGTCATCCCGGCATCAAAGGAGGTTCTCCTCGGGGCTCTGTCGTCGGGGATCATCGAGATCCTGGTCAGGGCCGGAGCGATGATCGGACCTCCGGGGTGCGGCCCCTGCCTCGGCGCCCACATGGGGGTCATCGGAGAGGGGGAGGTATGCCTCTCCACCGCCAACAGGAACTTCCCGGGGAGGATGGGGAAGGGCGGCCTCGTCTACTTGGCGTCCCCCGCCACGGCCGCAGCGACGGCCATCTTCGGCGAGATCACCGACCCCAGGGAGGCCTGAGGGCTTGGGCCGGAAGAATGGGGGGAGAGAGAGAGAAAAATCCAGAGGCAAAGTTCAGAGCCCGGGGGAACGAGGGCATCTCAGGTTCGACCTCCACATCCATTCGAGCTGCTCCGATGGGAGGGACGGGGTCGAGGCGATCCTGGAGGCGGCCATCGAGAAGGATCTCGACGGGATCGCCATCACCGACCACGACACCCTGGAGGGGACCTTTCAGGCAGAGGCGATCGTTCGAGATAAAAAAATCGACCTTTTGGTGATCCCAGGCGTCGAGGTCTCCACCTCTGACGGCCACCTCCTGGCCCTGGGGATGAGGGAGCTTCCGCCCAAGGGGCGAAGCCCTGAGGAGACGATCGAGTTCGTCCACCATCGGGGTGGGATCGCCATCGTCTCCCACCCCTACCACCTCTTCAGGCACGCCATGTTCCGGATACCCCCTTGCGACGCCGTCGAGGTCTATAACTCCAAGTACATCTTCGGGATCGCCAACTGGTGGGCGAAAAAGAGGGCAGAGAGTCTTGGCCTTCCCATGGTGGCGGGAAGCGACGCTCACATGGCGAAGACTGTGGGCCTCGGGGTCACCATCGTCGAGGCGGAGGGCGATAGAAAGAAAGGATGCGACGTCCCCGCAATCCTCGATGCGATCCGGGCCGGACGGGTCGAAATAGACGGCAAGAAGACCTCGCCCTCGGTCTTCGTCGGCCAGATGGTCCGCTGGGTGAAAAGACGCCTCCTTCGAAGGCCGAACGATAGAACGAACGGAGATTGACTAATTTGCTGTGTACGAATTGTTTGAATGTAAGATGAGCCCTGACGGTTCGTCGAGAAAAGACATTAAAGGATAAGATCGAAAGTAAAAATTGACCGGAACGGTTCCGGTCGTCTTTTTTGGAAATATATGAGAATAAGGACTTACTGCGTCTTCTCCACTTTTTCTGCTTTTGGACCTCTGTCGCCAGCTACCACTTCAAAGCTGACCTTATCTCCCTCATCTATGGAAACTCCCGGCATCAAACCACTTGAATGAACAAAATAGTCAGTCCCGTCGTCTCCAGCTATAAAGCCGAAATGCTTCGTTCTGTTAAAGAACTTCACTGTGCCAGTAACCATTTTAATTCCTCGTTATCCTGACTAGAGGCATACGACTATTTAAATGTGCTCCTTTGGGTCGGCAGCAATTCATACAATATCAGGAATGAGAACCGATTCTAAGGTTAAAATATTTTGCTTTAGTTTTTATATGGGCCCCTCGACCCCGAGAGGCACTTCTCGTCACGAGCAGCTCCTCCTTGAGCTGATGCGAATCGGTCTTGAGGGCGGGAGATTCGGTGAAGACGGCCAGAGCATTGCTCTGCTATCTACAGCGGTCCGGTAAGGTGGTCAGGTGGTGGTGGAGGAAGCACCGCTGCCCACCTGCCCTTATATCGCCTCCCCAGAAACCACGCCCTCCCAGCCTCCGGGAGGGGCGTCGATGAGGATCTCACCATATTTGGGCAGATCCCAACCTGAGCCGGCGGCTTCACCGGCCCCTCCAGTCACTTTCGAGACGGAACCGGCGGCAGAGGGCGATGAGCCTTCCGCCGCCGACCTCACCTCCACGTCGTCGAACTCCACCCCCTCCTGGGCGTAGCTGAAGAGGCCGACTGCTCCGCTCTCTATCTCGCCGTCTCGGACCTCGCCCCAGAGGGCGCCGTCTATGTAGATGCGGATGACATCGTCGTCCAGAGATGCTTCCAGGGTGTACCATCTTCCCGGATCGTATCTGGCGGCCTCGCCGCGCTCGCTCTTGAGGACCGTCTGGACTCCATCTTTTATCCTGTCCAACCTTCGGAGGGGGCCGGTGCTGCTCTCGTCGCCCACCCAGAGAAATCGATAATGGTTGGACGGATCCTCGTATCTGAAGAGGAGACCAATGCCGTCGTTGTCGACCGGCCTCACCTTTGCCTGGAGGTCGTAGTCTCTCCAGGTCGGGCCACCGGCGGTGACGTAGGTTCCGAGGTAACTCCCCTCAGCCCCCTCCGACCCGCTGAAGTCGTTGCTGTTCTGCCGCAAAACACCATCCTGGGCTGAGCCCGTCCAGCTGCCTAAAAGCCCGCCTACGGTCCAGCCAGCCATATCGCCGTCGTCGAAGTCGTCGGTGAAGGGGAGACCTTCGGATTCGATCCCCGACCCGTCCCCAGAGCCGCTCGAGGGGAGGCCGTAGACCCAGGCGATCCCCTCTCCCCCCGTCTCTGCGTTCTGCGACCAGGTGGTGGGATCCGAGTCGAGGATAGTGTACTCGCCGGGGGGAAGGGTCAGGTTCGGCCGGGTCGTCCAGTAGGCGTCGGGAACTCCTCCGGACCCGGGCAAACTCGAGGCGGGCCACATGCCCAGGACCATCCCCTTCTCATCCTGGAGGCCGATCATCCCGGGATTCTTGCCCTGGCCATAATTCCAGTGGTAGGTCTTGATCTCGGTGATCGTCCACTTCCGGTCGATGGTGAAGCCGGTGGGGCTGGTGGGTCCGTTATCAACGGCCCAGAGAGAGGTCCGCTCGAAGATCAGCTCCTGCTCCGCCGTCGGGAAGGCTACGGTCCCGTCTTTGACTCCGCTTTCGGTTCCGTCTTCATCTCCTTCTCCAACAGCTGTCTCATCGCTCCCACCTTCCGCCCCCAGGTCGAGGACTCCCGAAAGGCTAGGCTCTATCGTCGACGCTCCCGATTTCAGCTCCTCAACCTCGGCCCCGGCGGTGATCTTGCCGGTGAGCTTTCTGCCCGATCCTATGGAGACGTTCGTGAAGGAGATGACCTTCGCCGAGGAATCGCCCTCGGGGCTTATGACGTCAAGGTTCACCATACCGGTCCCTGTCCCAGAGATCTCAAGGCTGTACTCGAGGTCCATCGGAAGGAGGTAGATCTCCACCTCCCCCGACGATAGGACCTCCGCCCCGGGGATCTCGTTTACGACCCTTCCTTCGACGGTCCCCACCCTCCGCCCCGCAGGGTCGGTGAAGAGGGCGTCGGCGGGACATCGGGTGGCAGTCGCGAACCACCCCTCCTTCTTGAGGGTCTCGATCCAACCCTTCACCATCTCCTTCATACCTGGGAGGGTGGCGTTCGCCTCCTCCAGGGGGATCGTCCTGAAGACCGGGTTTGCCGCGATCTTGGAGGGAATCCTCGATCCGTAAGATTGATTGCCGCTCTGAACAGAATAGTAGAGGAAGCCGTCGAGCCAGAGGAGGGCTACAGGCATCGGTTTCTTAAAACTCTCTAGATCCTGCATGAGGGTGTTGGAGTCGTATATGTAGACCTGCTTGTAGTCCTCGCCCTCCACCTCCACCAGTTTGTAGGCGAGGACGGCGTGGCCCCAGGTGCTGTTATTTTTCCTGCCTCGGAAGCTGATTAAGAGGGGCAAGCGATCCTCTTTCAGCGAGCGCTTCACGGATGCGTAAGTTTTGCTCTGGCTCTCGCTGCTGCTCGAGCCATACCCCCGATCGAAGTACTGGCCTGCGTCAGAAAGGAGGGATCTCATCACTGGGACCATCTGAGCCCGGTGATAGACGTCTATGTTCTGGCGCGCCTCCTCAAAAGACATCTCGCTGGTCTTCTTCGTTGCGGGCCGCAAGGATGGGTCGGTGAAGTAGAGGGCCGATGTGGCGGCCATCCCGTAGCAGTGGCCTCCAGCCCCCAACTGATAGCTCTCGTTGAAGTAGCTCCAGAGGCGTGTGTAGGTCGTAGGGAAGAAGAGGCGGAGCCATAGCTCCTTCTCCAGGGAGGGGGGGACTCCCGCCGCAACCGTGGCGATCAGCTCCTCGGCCAGCTCCTCGGTTTTGCTCTCGTTGAAGTTGTAGTTTCTGAAGTGATAGGCATCGTCGATGGCGCTATAGGCCCGCTCCCCGTTGTGAGCGTAGTAGACGTTGACGGTTATGGAGATGAAGTCGTCGTCGGGGTCGACATCGACGGCCCCCGGAACGAAGGCCTGGGCTCCCAAAGTCGCCCCTTCCACGTTCTCTCCCCCTAGATCCCAATAGATCGAAACGGCCCGTCCGTCTCCCGGCGGGACGCTCCCCACCAGGACGGGGTCGCCGAGCTCCGAATATTCTGCCTCGCCGGGCATCTGGAGGTAGAACTGAATGTAGACGTTCTCGGCCACCTCATCTCCGGCGTTGAAGACCTGGGCCTGGACCGCCTGCTTGTCGGCGGCGGTCTCCGAAAGGGGCCTGTAGTTGTCGGTACCGATGAAGTATCCGTTATAAACGTAGCCCATTATGAGGCTCAGATCCTCCCTCATCCTCAGGTTCACCTGGACCGCAGGCTTCGTCTTCGAGACCTTATCCAGCCAGAGGGAGGCCATCTTCCTGTCGTTCTCATCCCAGTTGCCGAAGATGGTGCATCCGATGTTTCTGTACCAGATGTAGGGGCCGGCGCAGCTCCCCTCTTCGCCGAACCTGCTGTCTGTGGGAGCGATGACATTCGAGACGTGCTCGAAACCCTCCGGAGGAGGAAGATCGCCATAGACGTCCACGATGGTGTTTTCCCAGACGGCCCGAGCCTGATCCGCGGTCTCGTAGACGTAGACAGAGAGGAGGAGGTTTCCGCCGATGCAGTCGTAAACCCCCTCGGGGTCAGGCTGGCATATGTTCTCGTTGGCCTCGAAATAGGCGAACCTCTCGACGTCGGCCCTGCCGCCCTTCATGACCGCCGTCTCGGCGGCCCGGGCGTAGGCGAGGATATCGCCCGCGACGTGCAGGCCGGCGGGCAGATCGGAGTCCAGGAGGACGTAGTCGGCCGGATTTATCTCGTTGATCCAATCAGGGACTTTCGGCTCTTCCTCCGCCATCCCAGGAACGAGAGCCTGGGCCATAAGAGCCGCAACTAAAAATAAGAGCGATGCGGCCCGGACAGTATTCCACGCTTTATCCATGTGCTCGAACGTACCTCTCCCTCCGGTCCACTGATCCATCTTTTTTCCATTGTATCCGTCGGAGCTTATGGAGATCTCCTGGGTTCCATTTTATTTCAGGCTTCTTCTCAACCATCACCGGGCCGAACCTTCATTAAGCTTCAAGATCGGTTATTGACCGGAAGGAGACGAGCTGGAGGAGGAAGATGAGAGGCAATCCTGAATGGCTGTACGACGAGGGAAAGCAGATCGGGACCGACTACGAGGACTTCTCCGAGATCAGGGCCTACGATCGGAGGATGGCGAAGATCAGGGACGTCGGAAAAGAGCTTCAGGAGGTCCTGGACCTTTTGGACCTGGCCCCGAAGGCGTCGGTTCTGGAGATCGGGACTGGGACCGGCGAGTTTCCCATCGCAGCTGTGGAAAGGTGTTCTAAGGTGATCGCTGCCGACGTCTCCCTTCCTATGCTCGGGTACGCGAGAGAGAAGGCGAAAGAGAGGCTGCGGGAGGAGGGGCGGGAGGGGGACCTCGAGAGGATCGAGTTTGTGAGGGGCGGCTTTCTCACCTACGAGCACTCGAGCGAGCCCCTCGACGCCGTCGTAACTCAGTTCGTCCTCCACCACCTCCCCGACTTCTGGAAGCAGGTGGCGCTTTTGAGGATAGCTGGGATGCTGAAAGAGAGGGGACGGCTCTACATCAGGGACGTCGTCTACTCCTTCAATGTGGCCGATTATGAGGGGTTCTTCGACCGGTACCTATCGCGGATGGCGGAGATCGGAGGCGAGGGGACGCCTCAGGATATCCTGGTCCACATCAGAGACGAGCACTCCACCATCGGCTGGATATTGGAGGGGATGATCGAAAGGGCAGGCTTTGAGATAGAGAGGGCCGAGTATCGGGCGGGGTTCATAGCGACCTACCTCTGCGTCAAAAAAAGTTGATGCTGACAAAGTTTGATTTATTGCCGCAAAATACCTGAGCTCGAACCATCGCCGCAACATCTTAGTATTTTCAGCGGCCTTCTTTGGGTGGAGGATTTTATCATGATCGAAGAGAACCGGGACGCCCGGACCTGGGCGACTCTCTGCCATCTGAGCGCTCTATTGATGCTTTTGGGGGTGCCCCTGGGCAACGTCCTGGGGCCCCTGGTGGTCTGGCTCGTCAAGAGAAACGAGCACCCCTTCGTCGACGACCAGGGAAAAGAGGCCCTCAACTTCCAGCTCTCCATCACCCTCTATTGGGTCATCGCGGGAATCCTGATATTCTTCTCGGTGGGGTCGATCGCCTTCTTCTGGCCCGCCGTCCACCACAGGATGTTTGACTTCGGAAACCCGATGACCATGCCCTTCGTCATGCTCTTCGGCCTCTTATTGATCTTCGGTCTCCTTATCCTGGAAGTGATCCTATCGATCGTCGCGGCCGTCAAGACCAGCAACGGTGAAGCTTATCGCTACCCTCTGACCTTGAGGGCCATCAAATAGCCGATCTCGGGACCAACGGGGCAATGGGGAGATGAAGGTGGAGATGACGGAGAAAGAGACCTTCGGGGCGATAAGAAGAAGCGTCGAAAAAGAGCCCTACGCCCGGAGCCTCGGGATCAGGCTCGAAGAGCTGAGGCTGGGATGGGCCGTGGCCGAGATGGAATTTTCAGGCGATATGAAGGACCTCTTGGGGACGGCCCATGGGGGAGCCCTCTTCTCCCTCATCGACGAGGCCTTCGGCGCCGCCGCCAACTCCTGGGGGACTGTCGCCGTCGCCTTGAACGTCAACGTCGTCTACGTTCGCTCTCCCTCCCCCGGCGAGACCCTCCGGGCGGAGGCAGAGGAGGTCCATAGGTCCGAGACGGCCTCCACCTGCGAGATCCGGGTATTGGGCGAGGACGGCAGGCTGATCGCAACGGCTCAGGCGACGGGCTATCGAAAAAAAGAGAGGCTTCCTTTTAGGATTTGAGGGGATAGATATCAGTCGATCCCCTCAAAGCACATCTCCACATGCTCTTCGGCCGGGGGCTTCGTTGCAAGGCTAACGGCCACCGTCACCACGAAGGCCAAAGGCAGCGCCACCACGATCGGATCGACGACGGGCCAGGGCATCGATGTTATGAGGACGTCCCGGCCCAAGATCATCTTAGCGATACCCAGGGGCGCAGCCTCTTTCTGGTGGACGAATACGAGCATAAAGAGGCTGGCGAAGGTCCCGGCGACCATGCCGGCGATGGCCCCGGCCTTCGTCGCCCGCCTCCAGAAGAGGGCGCAGGCGTACATGGGGAGGAAGGCCGCAGCGCAGAGGCCGAAGAAGATCGCCGTTCCAGGGGCGATGATGCTCGGCGGGAGGACGTATCCCAGGATCACGGCCACCACCACTGCGATGACGATCCCGATCCGGGTTATCGGGATCGATCGGCCCCCCCTCACCCCTGTCAGGGTCTCGTAGACGTCCCGGCCGATGGCCGTCCCCTGGGCGTGGAACTGAGAGCTCAAAGTCGACATCGCCGCTGCGAGGAGGGTGAGCATGAATATGTAGACGAACCACTCGGGCATGGCGGCGTTAATGTACACCGGAATTATGCTGTCGGAGTTCCCCGAGGCGGCGGCTATGGCGATGATCCCATCGTGCTGGGCGAAGTAGACGTTGGAGAGGGCCCCCACCACGAAGGCGACCCCCGTCATCATCAGGATGAAGACCCCGCCGATGAGTACAGCCCTGTTCAACTCCCGGCTCGACTTCACCGTCATGAACCTGACTACGAGCTGGGGCATCGCTAAAACCCCTATCCCGACCCCCAAAACCAGAGTCGAAACGAGGGTCCACCACCAGGCCGACCCCGAGGCTGGCATGGCGGTCCAGCCCAGATGGCCCATGGAGGCGAGGTTTGCGGGGACGAGGTTTGCCATCTCCGTCAGGGCCCTGTGGGCCTGGACAACCCCCCCGAGGTGGCTGTAGGTCATCACCAGTAGGAAGGCCATCCCGACGAACATTATCGTCGCCTGCATAGCGTCGGTGTACATCACCCCCTTCAGGCCGCCCAGGACGACGTAGGCCGCGATGATAATGGAGAATATCATCAGGGCGAGGTCGAAGTTTATCGCGAGGGTCGTCTCGATGAACCTTCCAGCCCCGATCAGGACGACAGAGGCGTACATCGGCATCCCAAAAAATATAACAAGGCCGCCGAAGTACTGAATGAACCTGCTATCAAACCTCCGGGCCAGAAGCTCGGGAAAGGTCATGGCCGAGAGGTTGTGGCCCATCCTTCTGGTCCTCTTCCCGAAGACGACGAAGGCGATGAATATCCCGACGAAGATGTTAAGAAATGTGAGCCAGAGAAGCCCCATACCGAAGAGGCCCGCGGTCCCACCGAACCCGACGATGGCAGAGGTGCTGATGAAGGTGGCGCCGTAGCTCATGGCCATGACGTAGGGGTGGATCGTTCTCCCGGCCACCATGTAGTCTGCGGAGTCGCGGGTCTCCCTCCAGCCCCGATACCCCAGATACCCGATGGCCAGGATGTAGACCAGAACGATTATGTTGAGCAGCAATATGTCCATTGCGATCACAGCCCCAGCTCTTTATCCTCCATCTGAGCTTCTCCCTTCTCCCAAGAGACTTCCTCACGAATTTCATTTGCCTCCTTTTCTCCGCCCTTGTTCCACTTGACGAGGCCATAGGCCACGCACAGAAGAGTGCTCAGAACGGAGAGGAGGTATACGCCGATAATCCACGGATCATTAATGCCCAACATTGTTTCACCAATCTCAAAATTTTTAGATTATCCTATATCATGTGGTAGCATGGTTCATTATATCACGTTATTAAAGATAACGATCGAAAATTATGATAACGATCGGATATCGCGATATTTCAGAGAAACTAACAAAAAAAGATGATTGCTGATCTTGGGGCTGTTGTAAACCAGCCAGGAAGTCCGGGGTTGTTCTGCTTAATCAAGGCAGGAAATATCCCAGGACTAACGGTATATAGAATATTTATCAGAAATGTCTCTATATATTTAATTTGGATAAGTGGCTTATAGTATGTATTAATCGAAAACTATCATGGATTCCCCGAAGAAGAGAAAACCTATCAACCGCCGGATTCGAGAGCAGATCATCGAGTATTCTCTCTTCTTCACCGCCATCACCTCGATTTTGGTGATGGTCCTGATCTTCTTCTTTCTTATTCGCGAGAGCCTTGCAGCCTTCTCGGTGGTGGGGGTCTCAAGCCTCCTCTTCGGCATGAAATGGCACTCTGCCGGAAACACCTTCGGCATGGCCCCCATAATCGTGGGCTCCATCATGGTCACCCTCCTGGCCCTGGTCATAAACATCTTCGTGGGAGTTCCCCTGGCCATCTACCTCTCGGAGCTGGCAGGGCCCAGGGGCCGTTCGATCTTGAAGCCGGCCATAGAGCTATTGGCCGGGGTTCCCTCCATCGTCTACGGCTTTCTCGGAGTTCTGATCCTGGTCGCCTACCTGGAAAAGAGCTTCGATATGCTGACGGGAAGGTCGATCCTGGCGGGGGCGATCCTCCTGGGGATCATGTTCATCCCAGCCCTCACGACGATCTGCGAGGACGCCCTCCGGGCCGTCCCCAAGGAGTTCAAGGAGGGGTCTCTC
This sequence comes from Methanothrix harundinacea, assembly GCA_001509375.1. GTDB lineage: Archaea > Halobacteriota > Methanosarcinia > Methanotrichales > Methanotrichaceae > Methanocrinis > Methanocrinis harundinacea_D. Next base: position 21,529 of record LGFT01000014.1, read on the forward strand.
GCCCTCGGAGCCACCCACTGGCAGACGGTCCGGCGGGTCACCCTCCCCGCCGCCTCCTCGGGGATCATCGCAGCCGTCGTCCTCAACGTCGGAAACATCATCGGGGAGACGATGGCCGCCCTCCTGGTGGTGGGCAACGTAGCCCGGCTGCCGTCGCCCATCTTCGACATCTTCGACCCGAGCGCCATCTTCACCTCGGTGATCGCCGGGGAGATGGGAGAGGTGCCCCACGGATCGATCCACTACCACGCCCTCTTCGCCGTCGGTTTCGTCCTCTTGGCGATCGTCACAGTCCTCAACATCTCGGCGGACCTGGTCAGGGATGCGATTCAAAAGAAGTTCGGGAGATACTGATCATCCCCTTCCAGCGATCCCCTCATCATTCTTCGGCCTCGACCGAGGCACACCAGGTATATAGTTGTACCGGCTCTATATAGAGAATATAGATAAGTGCTTTAAGCGATGAAAGAACGCTCAGATGATGATATGGATCCTCCTGCCGAACGTGGTGTCCGCCCCCCTCCTCGATACGGCGACCGTTTCGTGGAGATGTTCCTGTTTTTTGCCGCCATCGCCTCAATTTTGGTGATGCTTCTCATCTTCTACTTCCTCACCTACGAGAGCGTTCTCGCCTTTCGTGAAGTGGGGATCCTCGATATGATTCTGGGGCAGAAGTGGCATCCGGCGGGGGAGATCTTCGGGATGCTGCCGATCATCGTCGGCTCTGTCCTGATCACCTTCATCGCCCTATTCATAAACATCCTGGTGGGGATACCCCTGGCGATATACCTCTCCGAGCTGGCGGGTCCCTGGTCCCGAGAATTGTTGAAGCCGGCCATAGAGCTATTGGCCGGGGTTCCCTCCATCGTCTACGGCTTTCTCGGGGTTCTGGTCCTGGTGGTCTACCTCGAGAAGAGCTTCGATATGCTGACGGGAAGGTCGATCCTGGCGGGGGCGATCCTCCTGGGGATTATGTTCATCCCCGCCCTTACGACGATCTGCGAGGACGCCCTCCGAGCCGTCCCCAAGGAGTTCAAGGAGGGATCTCTCGCCCTCGGAGCCACCCACTGGCAGACAGTCCGGCGGGTCACCCTTCCCGCCGCCTCATCGGGAATAATCGCCGCCGTGATCCTGAACGTTGGCAGGATCATCGGGGAGACGATGGCCGCCCTCCTGGTGGTGGGCAACGTAGCTCGGCTGCCGTCGCCCATCTTCGACGCCTTCGACAGGGGCGCCATCTTCACCTCGGTCATCGCCGGGGAGATGGGGGAGGTGGCCCACGGATCGATCCACTACCACGCCCTCTTCGCCGTCGGCTTCGTCCTCTTGGTGATCGTCACCGTCCTCAACATCTCGGCGGACCTGGTCAGGGATGCGATTCAGAAGAAGTTCGGAGGATATTGATATGAAGAAGATCAAGCCGGCACCCCTGGCATCCATCGTCGTCGCTCTCTTTCTGCTCATCTCTTCTCTGTACTACCTGATAATCCAGATCGAAGAGATCTCCTTGCTGCCGTTCTGGGTGGGGGGACTCGTGGCATGCCTCGTCCTATTATCCGGCTCTGCCCTCGCCCTTCATCGAGACGCTGATGGGACCCACATCACCTGGACCAGGGGGAGGTTTCTGCCTCTGGCGGCGGATCTGATCTACCTTCTGGCGGTGTTTCTCCTGATCTTCTATGGCTGGATAGGTCCCGACCTGGAGATCCAGCTTCTTGGGCTGAGCGCTACCTTCACCTACGATCTGGTCCTTCCCTTTCTGATCCTTCTCGCGAGCTTTCTTGTAATTAAGGACTCCATCAACCTCCTCTACGGCTACAGCACCAGGGGAAGGGAAGTTCTGGTATTCTCGATGGTCCGGCTCAGTGCGGTCTTCACCCTTCTGCTCTTGGGCGGCATAATCTCGGTGATCCTATTCCGGGGGATCGGAGCCATCAGCTGGGAGTTTCTCACCCAGCCCCACTTCCGGCTCGGCCAGCAAGGTGGGATCAGCACCTGCATCGAGGGGACCTTCTGGCTAGTGATGGGGGCGATGCTGATCTCAGCTCCCCTGGGGATCGGAGCTGCCATCTACCTCAACGAGTACTCCAAGCATACAGGTCTGAAGCGCATAGTGACCATAGCCGTCGGCTGTCTCAATGGAGTGCCGTCGGTCGTCTACGGCCTCTTCGGCCTCGCCTTCCTGGTGGCTACCTTCGGCCTGTCGCTCCTCGCAGGGTCGATAATCCTGGGGCTTATGAACCTGCCCACCATCATCCTCACCAGCCAGGAAGCGCTCAAGAGCGTTCCAAACTCGCTGCGGGAGGGGAGCGTCGCCCTCGGAGCCACCAGGTGGCAGACGATCAGGAAGGTGGTGATCCCATCGGCCCTTCCGGGAGTCCTCACAGGTTTGATCATCGGGGTGGCGAGAGCTGCCGGAGAGACGGCACCCATCATGTGGACCGCTGTCACCTTCTCCGCAACCCCAGTTCACATGTTCTACGGCGTCGTCCCCGACGTGACCCAGCCAGTAAACAACCTCTGTTACCACCTCCTCAACCTGATCTACTTCCTCGGGGCCTGGGACGTCGAGCAGAACGCATGGGGGACCGCCCTGGTCCTTTTGGCCCTGGTCCTATCCATCAACATGGTGGCGATCCTGGTCAGAAACCACTACCGAAAGAAGATATCATGGTAAGGTCGACCCCACAACTTTTATCATTTCAGGGACATAAGGGTCCATCATGAGACCGATCTCTCCCGACGAGATGAGAGCCATTGACACAAATTGCACATATTTTGGTCTGCTTCCCCTTCAGCTGATGGAGAACGCTGGGTCTGCCCTCGCTCAGGAGGCGAAAAAGAAGACGCGGGGAAAGAAGATAGCCGTGGTTGCCGGAAGGGGGAACAACGGCGGAGACGCCTTTGTGGCCGCCCGCCACCTAGCCGACTTCGAGGTGACAGTATTTCTCCTAGGAAGGTCGAGAGATATCTCCACTGATGAGGCGAGGCGGAATTGGGAGATTCTTGAGCGGCTCGGCTTAGACCTCCGGGAGGTTCGGAATTCGAGGGACCTGGAGTCACTTTCCCAGTACGACCTGATCCTGGACGCCATCTTCGGGACGGGCATTCGCGGCGCGGTCGGGAGTCTGGAGGCAGAGGCGATAGATGCCATCAACTCCTCGAGAAAGAGCGTCGTCTCTGTGGACGTCCCCAGCGGCCTGGGCACCGATAAGGTCGTCGATCCCGAGGTGACTGTCACCTTCCACAGGCCGAAGGAGGGCATACCCGGCGAGGTGGTGGTGGCGGGGATCGGCATACCGCCCTCCGCCGAGTTTCTGGCGGGCCCCGGCGACCTGTCCCTGGTGACCAGGAGGGCCGCCGGGAGCCACAAAGGCCAGAACGGCCGGGTCCTGGTGATCGGGGGCGGGCCCTACAGCGGCGCACCCGCTCTATCGGCGATGGCCGCCCTCCGGGCCGGGGCGGACCTCGTCACCGTCGCTGCCCCTGCAAGCGTCTCTGACACCATCGCAGGATTCTCCCCCAACCTGATCGTTCGGGGGCTTTCAGAGGAACACCTATCCCCCGACGACCTCCCGGCCCTTCGAGACCTCGTGCCAAGACACGACGTCGTCGTCGTCGGCATGGGTCTGGGCCGCCATCCCGAGACCCAGGAAGCGCTGGCGAAGATCATCCCAGAGTGCGGCAGGGTCGTGATGGACGCCGACGCCCTCCTCCCCGGAATCCCCCTTAAGGGGATCATCACCCCCCACGAGAGCGAGTTTCGGCGGGTAAGCACCATCAAGGTGCCGCCGGGCCGGGTCCAGAACGAGACGTTGATGAGCTTCGCAAGGGACATGAACCTCACCATCCTCCTGAAGGGGAAGGTCGACCTGATCACCGATGGTCAGATCGTGCGGGGCAACGCCACCGGGAACGCCGGGATGACCGTTGGCGGGACCGGGGACGTCCTCGCCGGGATTACAGGAGCCTTCCGCTGCAAGGCCTCTTCCTTGCGGGCCGCCGTCGCCGCGGCCTTCGTCAACGGGACCGCTGGCGACCTCGCCTTCGAGAAGAAGGGGTACTCCCTCCTCGCCACAGACGTCATCGAGAATATACCCAGGGCCATGTGGTCGTGAGCCCCAGGGCAGAAGGCGGTGATACCTTGAGGAGAGATCCGGACCCAGATCGCCGGGTGGATCGGGGAGGGATGGTGGAGATCACCGAGAAGCCCTCCGTCGGGCGGAGGGCTGTCGCATCAGGCTTAATCCGCTTAGAAGAGTCCACTGTTGAGGCGATCAAAAACGGCGAGGTGGAAAAGGGGGATGTCCTCACCGTGGCGAGGGTGGCGGCGATCCAGGCGGTGAAGGAGACGCCAAGACAGATCCCCATGTGTCACCCGATACCGATCACAGGCGTCGAGGTGGCCTTCGAGCTTTTGCCCGACCGGATCAGGGCGACGGTCGCCGTCACCTCCGTCGGAAAGACCGGCGTCGAGATGGAGGCGCTCTCCGGGGTCTCGGCGGCGCTCCTCAACGTATGGGACATGGTCAAGTCCCGGGAGAAAGACGAGACAGGAAACTACCCGACGACGGTGGTCGATGAGATCCGGGTGGTGGAGAAGAGGAAGGGGAAGGCTGGAGAATCGTTTTGTCCCGGATCGTCCTCCTCTTCGAACGGGGATCCCAATGGTGGGCATCGGCGGGCCAATGACGGAAGCTCTCGCAGGTGATATTAGAAATATAGATTATATGAAATAGATAATTATTTATAGAACCCATTCCAAAACATGACTCTGATCAGCCGTTGAAGTCCGCTTCCACTTCAGATCTATCTATTGTTTGATGGGCGAACGGGATGGACGAGATCAAGCCGGAGAACTAGAACAGGAGGATCGTTATGGTGAGAGTCGAGTTGCTTAAGGATGTAGAAGGTCTTGGTAAGAAGGGTGATCGAGTATCAGATGTGCCACCCGCACAGGCAGAAGAGCTGATAAAAGCGGGCAAGGCCAAAGATCTCGGAATTAAGAAGTAGCGCTCAAAGCCACAAGGAGTATTAGGTGGTTTTATTGACAAACATATTGAATATCCAGGGGATTGAACCGACGTATGCCGAGTCCCTCGCCACCGCCGGGATCAACTCAATCGAGAAGCTCCTCGAATCCGGCTCAAGCAAGAACGGTCGGACTGGGATCTCTCAAAGCACTGGGATCTCGGAGAAGCTCATATTGGAGTGGGTGAACCGGGCGGACCTCACCAGGGTGAAGGGCATAGGGGAGAAGTACTCAGATCTCTTGGAGGTGGCTGGAGTTGACACCGTGGTGGAACTCTCCAAGAGGGTTCCTGAGAACCTCCATGCAAAGATGGTGGAGGTGAACGAGGCCAATAAGCGTGTAACGAGGAATCCAACCCTCTCCGAGGTGAAATCTTGGATAGAACAGGCTAAGGAGCTTCCCAGGATGATCCAGTACTAAAAAGATTTTTTTACTCATTTTTAATATTGAATTCTCTCCAGCGCGATTATTTATCAATGGGATTACTGATGAATCCGAATGATATGATCTCGTGTATGTAATGATCCGCCTAAATCTGAGGGATTAAGATCAAACCAACGACATGAGATTCCATTGCCGATGGTGAAGGGCATGAGTCGACCGTCGCATGGTCGCAGATCGAATATCCAGGTGAAGAGACAATGAGTCCGAAGTCGATCCTGAATAAAGGCTTAATTGCAATCTACGGAGTGATGCTGCTGATCGGCTTTTTATTGATTTTTATTCTGCCACCGATAGGATTCGTGATAGTACTTCTATCTGCCGTCCTCCTGGTTATCTATGCCGTATTCTCTGGTCGGAGAGAGGGGACGAGCTCAAAGCCGGAGAGGAGAAAGGAGAGATAAATACTAAAATTCCTGATAAGACTATCTGAGAGCGACGACCTGGCTGCCATCTGGCAGGAGGGCTGGAGTTGAGATGGGAGGGGGCTAAAGATGGGTCTTGGCAGCGATCCCTTCCATTTCGATAAGGTTATTTTAACTCGCGGGAGCGGAGAGGGCGGAGCGAGAAGTCCCACGTCTTTAGGCTGGGGATGAAAGCGGAGCCCTCCCCAACGGTTTTTGCAGAAGATAACGATTTAGGGCAATAATGGGACGTACGAGTTTTGGTTCAACCCACGAATTATAAGCTCGACAGGTCTGCCATATTCCGTATACTCACCCCATTACCACCTTGCGGTAGTGGTTAAGCATCGAAGAGAGTCAAAAACTCTACATCACGTTTCTGTGATGCAAGTCTTGACGATGAAAGTGGGAAGCCCCGCCCTTTAGGGTAGGGTAGTTCACTTCCAGAAATCACGATGAAAAATTGAGTAGCGCTAGCGCTTTAACCGCCAGCGCCGCTTGCACCAATTTGGCTTTTTCTTCATTCAGCGGACGGGGACGAACCCAGACTCCGCCACGATAATCTGCCCCTCATCGCTCAGAACAAACTCGATGAACTCTTTGGCTCCGGGGCTAGGATCGCCGAAGGTGTAGAGGTTGAGGGCCCTCGAGAGCGGGTATGTGCCGTCCTTTATCGTCTCCGCGAAGGGCATGGCCCCATCGTAGTCTACAGCTCGAAGGGCGCCGCCCTCGACGTAGTTCATGCCGACGTACCCGATCGCCTTATCGCTGTTCGTCACTGCGGTCTTCACCTCGGCGTTGCTGCCATGGTAGGTGGTGACCCCCGGGGTCTCGGCCTCGATGCTCCCCATCACCATCTCGTTGAAGGTGTCTCGGGTGCCGGAGCCAACCTCTCTAGCCACCACGTAGATCCTCTCGTCGGGACCGCCTACGTCCATCCAGTTGGCGACTTCGCCGCTGTAGATGGCTGCCACCTCGTCTTGAGAGAGGTCTGTTACTCCTGCCTCGTAGATCGGCTGGCTCACCACCACGGCGATGGCATCATAGGCCACCAGAAACTCTTCGAAGCTGTCGCCGTAGGTGGCGATCTCGTCCGGCTTCACCTGCCGCGAGGCCATGGCGATCTCCGCGAGCCCCTGGGCGACGTTCTTGATCCCGACGCCAGACCCTCCGCCGGTGACGGAGGCGCGGACCCCATTCTGGATTTGGTTGAACTCCTCTGCAGAGGCCTCCACCAGAGGCATCACCGTGGTGGACCCGGCGACGGTGATGGCGGCAGCCTCAGTGGCGGGCTCCGTCTCTCTCTCCTCGTCAATGCATCCTGAGAAGGATAGGATCGACGCGATCACCAGGATGGCTGTCAAAAAGGAAGTTGAAGGTCTATTCATCACCCCCCCCTTACAGGTATCTATTATAAAATTTATCACAATAGGATAAATAGATGGCCTTACCCCAAAATACTGGCTATATAGGAATATATTCTATATATTTTCCTTTGGCCTGATCCTATCCAGCACCTCTTTTGGATCGTACCTGATGCGGACGACCCTGGACCTGCCCCGGTGGCCCGGCCCGCTGAAGTCGGTATCGATCAGCCTTGCAGCGTCTAGCTTGTTCAAAATCTCGTGGAACCGGGTGTACCCCGAGCCGGTGGCATCTTTGAACCTTTCGTAGAGGTCCCCGGCCTTTGAGGTCTCCATCTCCGCTGCGAGGCCCAGGAGGAGGAGCTCGTCCTCCCGGAGGGGCTTCAGGGCGCTCGAGAGGTGGACGAGCCTCGACCTCTCGTATGCCCGGTCGACGTCTTCCTTCGATATGATCCGGGAGGCCCTCCTCTCTGCCTCCATCCCCGCCCTCTTGAGAAGGTCGATCCCGACCCGGAGGTCCCCGGCCCGCTCGGTGAGGTCTGAGACCAGATCGATGATCTCCCCTGAGGCGACGCCGGGATAAAAGCCGAGATGGACCCGGCGGCCCAGGATGTCTCTTATCTCCTCGATGGAGTATAGAGGGAAGCTGACCTCCTCTGCCTGGAAGACCGACCCGACCCGAGGATCGAAGATGTAGCTGAGGGCTGGCTCGCTGAGGATGGCGATCACCCCGGCCCTGAACCCCGGGAAGGTCTCGTGGGCCCGAAGGAGGGTGTAGAGTACCCGGTCTACCTCCCTCTCGGGGAATAGGTAGTTGACGTCGTCGAGGGCCACCACAATGACCCGGTTCTCCGTCGTCATCGCCTTTGCGATCCGCTCGAGGACCCTTTTGAAGGAGACGCCGCTTGTGGGAGGCGAGTGGCCCAGAAGCTTGCTATAGATCCGGAGGAATATGGCGTGTCTCGTGTGGTCTATCTGGCAGTTGACGTGGACCGGGATCACCTTCGTGGAGTGGGCCTCGATTTCGGTGAAGAGCTTGACGACCGCCGTCGTCTTCCCGGTGCCCGGAGGGCCGAGACAGAGGGCGTTTACAGGGCGGCCTCCCGCGAAGACGGGCTTTACGCAGAACTTGAGGGACTCCATCTGGGGCTCGCGGTGAGCGAAGTGCTCGGGAAGGTGGTCAAACTCCAGGACCTCCCGGTCCTTGAAGATCGTCTCGTCCCAGAGGAGCATCTCCCGTTTCATCGCTCAAGCCTCCGAAGGCACCAATATATACAGACAAAATAGTAGTTGGCCGGGCAAGAAATAAATAAGGTTCCCTGGCCAGAACCCGGGCGAAAGTCCGGGCCGCCTGGCGGCACCTACTCTGCCAAAATTCTGTCGATCTCCCTCTTCAGAACGGAGCTGACGAGGGCGCCGTCGGCCTTCCCTCGAAGCTCCTTCATGGCAAGCCCCATCAGGGGGCCGAGGGCCGCCTCGCCCCTTTCTCTCACGAAGGCCTCCTTTTCGGCGACGATCCCGACAACCAGGTCCTCAACGCCGCTCTGGTCAACGCCCCCGAGGCCCGCTGCCTCTGCAGCCTGGGCCGCTGAGAGCTCCGGCCGCCTTGCCATCGTCTCCAGAAGCTGGGGGATCCCCTCTTTCGCCACGCTGCCTCCGGCGACGAGGGAGAGGGCGTCGATATACCGATCCTCGGTCAGGTTCGTGATCTTTGTCCCCTCCCGGGCCAGCTCCCTCGGGATCATCGCGAGGGTCCGCACCACCAGAGCTGGGGGAAGGGATAGGTCTCTCACTGTATCCTCGAAGAGCTGATAGTTCGGCGACGAGGCGATCAGCCCCGCAAACTCGCGGTTGAGGCCATACTCCTCCGAAAAACGCGCCGCCCTCTCTTCGAAGAGCTCGGGAAGCTCCAGGGAATCTACATAATCGGAGGTCACCACCACCGGAGGGACGTCCGTCTCAGGGTACATCCGTGCAGATCCCGGCAGGGGCCTCATGTACTCGCTCGTCCCCTCGGGGAGGGCCCGCCTAGTCTCCTCGGGGACTCCGACGAGGGCCTCCTTTGCCCTCTCCAGGACCGCCTTCATCGCCGCCTCGGCCCGGTCCCTGGGAGCCGCCACCATCACCACGCAGTCGCCCGCAAGGGCCCCCAGCTCTGCCCGCACGTCCTCCACCTCTTTTTGGGTGATGCCGTAGGCGGGAAGCTCGTCGGAGTGGAAGATCCCGCCGACCCCCGCCCTCTTGGCCCGGTCGGATAGCTCCGAGCCAAGCCTCCGGCCTGGTTGGATCTCCTTTCCCAAAAGGCCCGCAAAGCCCCCGAGCCTCACCGCTAAAACCACACCACCCTTCTTCAGGGCGGCCTTGATCACCTTCGACTCAGTGGTGGCGAAGAGGCCGGTGACGTCGGCCACAGAGTCGAAGACCTGAGCCTTCCGCCCGAGGAGCTCCTCTCCGATCTCCAGGAGGAGGCGCTGCCTATTCGCCTCCACCGCCACGATCGTCTCGATGAGGTTCAGGTCCTGAACTCCCTTTATCTCGACCCTCGCCCCGTCTTTGATGGAGATGTTGACGTCCTGACGGATCGTCCCAAGACCCCTCTTCACCCTCCCCGTCGACCGGAGGACCATCCCGAGCCTCTGGGCCACCTCCCGGGCGTGCTGGGGAGACACTATGTCGGGAGAGGTGCAGATCTCGACGAGGGGTATTCCCAGCCGGTCGAGGGAGTAGACCACCTCGTCACCCCTATCTTCGATGATCCTTGCGGCCTCCTCCTCAAGGCAGATCGTCTCCATCCCGACCTCGCCGCAGGAGGTCTCAATCGAGCCGTGGGAGGCGACGTAGGCGGTCCTCTGAAAGCCGGAGGTGTTGGAGCCATCGATCACGATCTTTCTCATGGTGTGGACTTCGTCAGCGATTTGCATGTTGAGAAGCTTCGAGACTATGAGGGCGATCTCCAGGGCCTCGGGGTTCAGCTCGCTCGGGGGCTCTTCGTCAGCCTCCACGAGGCAGGTGGTGTCGTAAGATTTGTAGATGAACTTTCGGGAGACGAGAACCTCTTCCAGGGCTGCCCTGTCGATCTCGCCAAGCTCGCTTCTGGCCGGTCGCAGGCGCCTGAAGAACTGATGGTCCGACTCCTCCACGTCTCTGAGCCTTGTGGGGCAGCCGCAAAACAGCTTGGAGGCGGTATCAAGCTGCTGATGAATCTCGATACCGCATACCAGACCCAGGGAGGCGTAGTCTAAGCTTTCAGGCATAGAGAGACGACCTTACCTCCAGGGTTATATAATATCTGCCTCAGTCAGTGCCGGGTGCCCGGGGCGGCCTCACCCTCTTGACCGCCTCTCTTATGTCCTCGGCCTTCACCGTCTTTCTCTTGGCATGGTTGGCCCACTCGACGGCCTCTTCGGCCACCTCCATGCCGTAGCTTTCCAGAACTTCTGCCAAGGCGTCTCGCGCGCCCTCACTGACCCTTTTGGCCCCAGCCTCGCGAATGAGTCTGCTGACCGGTGCCACTGGAAGTATCGCCATTATAGCTCCTCTCCTCCGATCGAATTCGGCCCTTACAGTCAGAAAAAGGATCAAAACAGCTTCTTCTCCTACTAAAGGGCCTAATAGACACCAAGTTGTCCATCAGATCTCTATATATAATTTTCGTAAACCCTAGGTTAACATTATGCAGAATAACTGAAGAAAAATCAGTATATACACATATTCGGCCAAAAATCCATTAATGGCCGTTTATTTTTAGCGGATACCCTGCAGCTCTGCTGCGGGGATGGGAGGGAAGACGCATCAACAAAAATTTCACATATGCTTATTAATGATATAAATTCGCAGTGCATGCTACATAATGAATAATATCCACGTGTACTTCCACAAACGAGGATGATACTATATCTGGCAACTGAATATTAGGGCTGGATCGCGGAGGAAAGTTATGTGAATTACGACGAAAATTCTTATCAATTCAGATTAAGAGTATATCGGTGATCGAATATGATTCTAAAACCGAACTTGAGAGGGCAGGTCCTTCCGATGCCGGTGGTCCTCATATCTACGGTATCGAAGGAGGGCATCAGAAACGCCGCGCCCTGGGGCTGCATCATGCCGATTTTGAGGCCTCTCGACGAGATCGCCATCGCCTCCTGGCTGAAGCGAGACACCCTGGAGAACATCCGGGATACCGGCGAGTTCGTGGTGAACGTCCCCACCATGGATATGAAAGAGGCGGTCGATATATGCGCGAAGAGCTTTCCGCCCGAGACGGACGAGTTCGAGGAGGCGGGCCTTCTCCCCCATCCCTCCGCCAAGGTGAAGCCCCCGGGGATCGCGGGATGCGTCGCCTGGATGGAGTGCGAACTCGCGGAGGAGATCCTGAGAGAGAAGTACTCCCTGATCGTGGGAAGGGTCGTCCACCTGGAGGGAAACGACGACTTCTTCGATGAAAAGGGCGGGATGGACTTTGAGAGGGCGAGGCCCATGTCCATGATCGTGGGGCCCGACGGGGTCTGCTACACCCACCCGGCCAGAGGAGGCCTATGAGTCGGGCGGGCGTGCAGAACTGAAGGCAGGAATAATTTTTAAGAATTTGTCAATGATGCGGGAGGTCTCAGTCCTTCTGCGGCCTCTTTTGAGGCCTCCGGAGATTGCTCTCCAAGATTCTTTTTCAGCACCCAGCTACATCATTTTGCGTTCTAAAGCCGCCAAGATCTCGCTTCATGATGGATCATCGGCGATTTGGTGACACATAATTCTAATTGTATCTTAAATCATATACATTTATCATAATTTATGTAGTAAAGTTCATAACATATAAGATTTATCCTCAACTCTGTATGAGGATGGCGGGCGTCGGGCCTTGGACCATCTTCGTAGCGGTGTGATCGTATGAACCTGAATAGATATGCGATGATGACGACGCTGCTTCTGGCGTTTATGCTGGGGATCGCCCTGGCAGAGGAGAGCGCGATGACAGATGTAGGGGCCCGGGCTGCGAATGTGGCCATGGCCCAGCTGGGCGTGGAGATGAACGACCCCGACCTTCTGGCCATGACCGACGCCAGCTACTCCATGATCGAGGGCAAGACCACTGAGGCGGCGATCGACGGCGTATCGGAGGCGACCGGCTGCACCATCGGGAAGGCGAACCTGCTCATAATTCATCGGAGCAAGTTCAACCCCCTCTGGTTCTTCTTCTTCGACAAAGAGAGCGGAGAGGCCGTTTTCCTCCAGGTGAGGGAAGAGGCCGCCACCTCCTCCGCCGAGGATCTGGAGGCGATGTCGGATGAGGAGGTCTTCTCGATCATCAGCAAGGAGCAGATCAGTGCGGACTACATGCTGGAGAACGCCGAGGAGTGGAACCAGAAGTTCGACGAGAAGGTCTTCGGAGGAAACGAGTTCAGCCTGACGACGATCGCCAACATCTGGGCCCATCCCGAGGTCAGCTACGACTTCCTCCAGGCGGCTTGTCTGCACAACCATCTCTGTCCAGGTGTGTCCAGCGGCTACTTCATACTCAACTACGTCGAGAAGAAGCTTCCGATAACCGACCCCGTAAACCAGAGCTACAAGGTGATAGCCTGTCCGGTCTGGTGCAAGGAGGACGCCTTCCAGGCGATCTGGGATGCTACGCCGGGTAAGGGCGGGCTTTTCGTCAAGGGTTTGACCGGTGAGAACAGGGCTGCCCTCCCCGACTACGCCAAGGACGCGGCGGGCATATACATCCGCTGGGACAGCTCAACGAGCACCGGCGACGGTCTGGTGGTGGGATCCAACTCCTCTAAGGTTAAGGAGCTCTACGGCATCGAGGCCTGTGAGGGCCCGTGGTGCTGGTGGACCAGCAGGCTCGAGTCAGATCTCGCCTACATGGAGTACCAGGGTCAGCCCGAGATCGCCTGCAGCACCATCATGGAGTTTGAGGTCGATCAGAATAATCTGACGCAGCTTCAGGAGGCGGGGGTCAACCCCTACGTTCACCTGGGTATAGTGGCCTGATCGAGGCCGAACGTCTGAACGGCAACGAGGCGGTGGCAAAGGTCGTCGCCTCACATCTTATTTTTACGATTCAGGAGGAATTAAGTTGAAAAAAATTCTGACACTATGGCTGGCGATGGGGCTTTTTGCTCTTCTCTTCGTCGGCTCTTCAATGGCGTCCGGAGATGACGACCAGGTATCGATGTATACCATTGCCGGTGGAGACTCCGGCTTTCCTGCACCCTATTCCCACTACCCTCGAGGTGGCGGGTACGTTTACATGAGCCTCATCTTCGACACCCTGGTCTGGAAGAACGAGACGGGATACGTCCCGGCCCTAGCCGAGAGCTGGGAGATGGAGGGGGACGACACTTACGTCTTCCACCTGAGGGATGACGTCACCTGGAACGACGGGGTGAAGTTTACCGCCGACGACGTGGTCTTCACCATCGATTACACCAAAGATCACCCCTACATCTGGGCCTCCACCGCCATGGTGGAGGGGGCCGAGAAGGTGGACGACTATACAGTGAAGATGTACCTTTCTGAGCCCTACGCCCCCTTCATCGATGAGGTAGGCGGCACCCACCCCATCCTGCCGGAGCACGTCTACGAGGGCGTGGACGACCCCGAAAATTTCCAGGATGAGGCAGCTGCCACGGGCACCGGGCCCTATACCCTCGCCGACTACGATAAGGTCCAGGAGACCTACCGGTTCGTCGCCCGGGACGACTACTACGGCGGCTCGCCGAGGGCCCGGGAGCTGAGGATCGTCAAGGTCTCTCCGGAGATGGCATCTGCGGCCCTGGCCCAGGGAGATGTCGACGCCGTCTCCATCAGCCAGGATATGATAGAGCATCTCGAGAATCAGGGCTTATCGATACTGACATCCTCCGCCAACGGCTGGGCTTACAAGCTGATGATCAACCATCAGAAAGAGCCCATCTCCGACGAGAGGTTCAGACAGGCCCTGGCCTATGCCATCGACCGGGAGCAGCTGGTGGAGATCGTCGGCCGCGGCAGGGGTCTAGTCGGAAATCAGGGCTCTGTCCCGCCCTACCACTCCTGGTACAACCCGGACGTCGAGGAGTACCAGCACAGCCCCGATAAGGCCAGGGAGCTTCTCGACGATATGGGCTACAACGGTGAGGCGATCGAGCTTCTGACCAAGGGAGGGAGCGTCGAGTATGAGCGGATCGCTGAGCTGATAAAAGAGGATCTGGAGGAGGTGGGAATCAACGTCGACCTCCGCGCCATGGACTCCAAGACCGTCGACTCCAAGGTCGGCGACTGGGAGTTCGACCTCGCGGTCAGCGGCCACGGTGGTGCGATTGGCGACCCCAACTTCCTCGCCAAGATGAACTCGGGCTGGCAGTTCAACAGCGACCGGTACTCTGAGGACCAGGAGCTGAACGACCTTCTGGAAGAGCAGGTGACGGAGACCGACGAGGATGACCGAAGGGATATGATCGACAGGATTCAGGTCCTCTACGCCGAGGACGTCCCGGCGATCGTCCTCTTCTATCCCGAATGGGCTTGGGCTCACGACGGCCAGGTCGATCTCTACTACACTGTGGACGGGGTCGCCAACGGGATACCGATCCCTCTGAACAAGCTCGCCTTCGTCGGGCGGGAGGGATGATAGAATAAGGGAGGATCAGATGAGGGTAGATCTGAGGTGATCGAGTCGTGATACTGAATCCGAAGCGAAGAGAGCAGGTCCTGCCCCTGCCGGTGGTGCTCATATCGACGATATCAGAGGAGGGGGTCAGAAACGCGGCCCCCTGGTCGAACATAACTCCGATCCTCAGGCCTCTGGAGGAGATCGTCCTGGCCAGCTGGCTGAAGAGGGACACCCTGGATAACATCCGGGTGACCGGCGAGTTCGTGGTCAACGTCCCCTCCGCAGATATGGCGGAGGCGGTGAAGATCTGCTCTAGAAACTACCCTCCCGAGACCGACGAGTTCGAGGAGGCGAATCTTGCACCCCGCCCCTCGACGAAGGTCGCGCCTCCGGGGATCGAGGGGTGCATAGCCTGGATGGAGTGCGAACTCGTTGAGGAGATCCTCCGGGAGAGGTTCTCCCTGATCGTGGGGCGAGTCGTCCACCTGGAGGCGGACGACCGCTACTTCGACCAGGAGGGGAATATGGACTTCGAGAGGGCAAAGCCCTTATCGGCGATCCTGGGGCACCAGGGGGTGAGGTACACCCGCCAGGTCAGCGCCGGCTCTGAGCAGAGGTACTCAGAGATGTTCCTGGGCAAGGGATAGGGGCGGCCAGCAAGGGCGAAGAGACTGGAGAACGCGGCTGAAGATCGGGGACCAGGATCTAAGGCCGCCTCCCCTCCCCCTATCCCAGCGACGCCAGCCGATCGAAGGCCTCCAAAACCAGTCTCTTCGTCCGAAACTCGCCGTACCTCGCCTCGTCCTTCCTCTTCACGATGGGGAATGTGTCGAGGATCTGGTGGAGGTCTTCCCGGTCGAGCTGGTAGAGATGAGCATACAGGCCGTCGAGATCGGCCCTGAGGGCCGCCCGCCTCTCCTCGTCCCAGAGGAAGGGTGCGGGTTTCCCCTCGCCGTCGGGGGGATTATCCGGGAACCACCGGCTCCATTTCTCCTCTCCCACCTCCTTCAGCACGTCCTCTGCGAAGGGGAGAAGGTCCCAGGCGGTGTAGGTCAGCTCCACCACCCTGGGGACGATGAAGTCGAGGAGCTCGGGGGTGTAGCGGTCGGGCGGGATGACGGGGAGCTGCTTGAGGACGAAGTAGTTGAAGTTCTCCCCTCCAATTTTTTGGCGGGCAACAAAATCAAACGGGATCGAATTTAAGTTCGCCAAAAGGCAGCAGATCATAGGCGCTTCTGTGATCTTCAAAGCAAGGATACAATGGAGAGATTCTGTAGTTCCAGAGATGGGGACGACCGTTGCGAGATGAGTTCTTTCGTTCGTCGGACTCGTTACTTTCTTCTGGACCAAAATCCATCTCGATTTCCAGCCTCTTTCATTCAGTGAAGATGCAACCTCTTTCTCCTCGACCCAATATTGAGGTGTCGCAAAATAATCTGAATTATATTTATCTTCTGGACCGATTATCTCCGGCTGTGCTGGGCGCTTGGGGTTATCGGGATTGACTACAACATTGGCAAATCTGTGATCGTATTGGTATATCATCTTCCCTTCGTAGATGGGAACATAAGAATGATTATCGACATGCTCATAGCTACCACTTCCTGCATAATGAAGCTGACTTACTTGAAACTTTTTGAGATCCCAGCTGCTGCTGAAAGGATCGATCATTCGCAGGAATGTAATTCCCCACGGATCAAACTCATCTACTTCGTTTATCCAAACTGGCAGTGAAAACTTCATTCTGCCATCCACGGCAGGAAAGAGCTTTTCTCGGTTCTCAAAATCGTAGATGCTGATCAGCTTGCCTTTGTCCATCAAATCGGCGAAGAAGTTCCGGTAAGTGTAATCCGTCGCAATCCCGCTGGGAACGATGATCCCGGCCCTTCCCCTGGATTTGACCAGGGACTGAGCCAGCTCCGCAAAGACGGCGTAGACGTTGACGTCCCCCACTCCGGCGAGGGGGTAGCGGCCCGAGTTGCGGATGAAGTTGCTCTCGTCCTGGCTCTGCTGGAGGGCGGCCCCGTACTCCGCCGCCAGGGCGGGGTTTGTCTCTGGGAGCCGGCCGATGAGCTTGCGCCGGGCGGCGGCGGTGGGGGCCTTGGCGATCTCGGGGTCGCGGGATGCGAAGAACTCCTTCTCCTGGAGCTTGATCCTCTCCCAGGGCGGGTTTCCCAGGACGACGTCAAAGCCCCGGTCCTCTCCGAAAAAGGCCTCCGGAAACTCCAGCTCCCAGTGGAAGAAGCGGACCTTTTCTGCTAAATTTTGGGCCTTTTCGAACCACTCCAGCCTCCTGATGCTGCTCCAGTCGGGGCTTGCTTCCTCGCTGAGCTGGTGCTGAAGGTCTGCATACTCCTCCTCGTCCACCTCATTTCCGAAGTAGGTCGAGAGCCAGACGTTCGCCAGCTCCTCAAGCCGCCTCGTGTGCTCCGACTCCTTGAGCCTCTTATACTCCTCCTCCTTCCACTTGACCGTCTCCAGGTCGTCGTCGGCTCTCGCTGTGAGGCCGGAGATCTTCTCGTTGTAGATCTCGCCGTGCCGCCTCAGTACAAACTGCATCCACCGCGCCGACTGGGCGGCGTCGGAGCCGTTCTTCTCTTTTTGGCCGTTGCGGCCCGC
>LGFT01000062.1 GCA_001509375.1 Methanothrix harundinacea
GCAGGAGATCGAATTCTCATCGAAGACGAGGGGCGTTCCACCCCTCGCGCGGTTGATCTGGCAGATGAGGCAGCGCCAGCCCTCCGGCGGCGGGACTTTTTGCACATCGCCGGAATCTTTTCGGAACTCCAGGGTTATGGGAAGCTCCGCCCCCGGGAAGTACTTCTGCCATAATGCGGTGAACCGATCGCGGAGTACGATATCCATAGTAGCTCAAATATCTTTTAGGTATAAGCAGGTTATCATTGGACTGAGTTGGAGGATTGGAGAAGATGAGCGCGAAAGTGGGTGGGTTCATCAGGGGCGATCGCCATGGAGAGGGAGTCTTCCCACTCGATCCTCTGGGGGAGGTCGGAGGCCTCGTTTCCCGGCGACTGCGGGTCATGGGTTGAGGAGGCCACGAGCGGATGGGCGAGGAATGCCGTTAGGCTCCTCTGGGAAGAGGGGTGTGGCAGGGACACTCTTCTGCGATTCGTCCATGCCTCCATTATTTGTCAATTTTTAAAGAGGCAAGAGGCCCAGCGTTTAGGCGAATAAATCTGATTGGAATAACATTATTGGGTCATGACCAAAAGACTTAAATTTTAATGAATTACTTGGATATTGCGGTTGTGATAAATAAGATGCAGCTAGTGATCAATACATATGGCTCGTATCTAAGAAAAAGCGGGAACTGTTTTTTGG
The DNA here is from genome assembly GCA_001509375.1 of Methanothrix harundinacea. GTDB lineage: Archaea > Halobacteriota > Methanosarcinia > Methanotrichales > Methanotrichaceae > Methanocrinis > Methanocrinis harundinacea_D. Next base: position 685 of record LGFT01000062.1, read on the forward strand.
TAAAGAAGGACGATAAAAGCTTTGAAGTGGCGGCGAACAAAATAAATAGCGTCTTAATCACAACGGCTGCATACATAACGACAGACGCCATCAAGATGGCAGTAGATAACAACATAGATATCGTTTTTCTCGACACCCACGGGGACCCTTATGGAAGGGTTTGGCATCCGAAACTGGGGAGTACGACCCTGATTCGGAGAAGGCAGCTGGAGATCTATGACGATTCAGAGGGACTGAAACTCGCCAAGGATTGGGGCTTAAAGAAGTTTGATAATCAGCTAGCTCTTCTGAGCAGATTGAGGAAGGCGAGACCCGAGAAGAAGGACGATCTGGATGGCTACATCCAGGAGATCGAGCGCTCCCGAGACAAAATGAAGCGGCTCAGGGGCACCATCGATTTCCGGCGGCAAGAGATGCTAGGATTGGAGGGGATGGCCTCCAGGGCCTACTTCGGGGCCATCTCATCCATAATGCCTGAACGGTATCATTTTCCAGGGCGGAGCAGAAACCCCGCCAAAGACGAGTTCAACGCCATGCTCAACTACGGGTACGGCGTTCTCTACTCACTGGTGGAGAAGGGCTGCATCATCGCGGGGCTGGATCCTTACGTGGGATTTCTGCATACCGACTCATACAACAAGAAGTCTCTCGTCTTCGACATCATCGAGATCTTTCGGACCTACATCGATGAGGCCGTCGTCCACCTCTTCACCAGGCGTATGGTGAAAGACGAGTTCTTCGAGCCGCTGGAGCAGGGTATAGGCCTCTCGAAGGACGGCAAGGCGGCCCTGATCGAAGTGGTGAATGGCGCCCTGGAGGAGCCGATCCTTTACCGGGGCCGGAACGTGAAGAGGAGGAACACCATCCAGATGGAGTGCCACAGGATCGCCAACTCTCTGATCCGGCCAGGGACCGAGCTTCCGGAGGACTTCGATATGGACGTTCTGGAAGCTGAAGACGGCTGAAGACGAATCGAGATGAGATAAGGACTTATGTAAATCAGATAAATCGGGCGAATTTGGGGTTTCTGATGCTGGTATGGACAATCTACGATATAACCGACGACAGGATTCGAAGCCGGGTGGCTAAGATCTGCAAGAACTACGGCTTATTCCGGGTCCAGAAGAGCGCATTTCTGGGTGACCTCAACCGGAACGAGTCCGACTCCCTGGCCCTGGAGTGCGAGGCGATCATCGAGGAGTCCGACTCGGTCTACGTCTTTCCCATGTGCGAAGACTGCTTCGGGAAGATCAAGCTGATCGGCGAGGGTTTCGACCAGGATCTGGTGAGCGGGATGACCATCACCAAGATATTCTGAGGATAGGATGGAGACAGAGTTCGAGGCCGGGGCCGAGATTTCGCCGCCTGAGAGGGAGACGGAGGAGATCTTCATCACCGTCTCCGATGCCCTGGAGTACCTTTTCTGCCCTCGGTTCATATTCTTCATGCATTGCCTTGGCATTCCCCAAAGAGAAGAGAGGCGATACAAGGTCCTGAGGGGTAGGGAGCTTCACGAGAGCCGCGAGAAGGTGAACCGGAGTTACGTGAGAAAGAGGCTCAACTGTGTAAGGAAAGAGATCTCAGTCTATCTCACGTCGCGAAGGTATCACTTCAAGGGAGAGGTGGACGAGGTCCTCTTTCTGGAGGACGGGACTGCAGCACCTATGGACTACAAGTACGCGGAGTGGAAGAAGACCGTCTATCGGACCCACAAGTATCAGGCGGCCCTTTACTCCCTTCTCATCATGGAGCATTACGGCGTCGATGTGAGGAGGGGCTTTGTGTGCTACACCAGGAGCAACCATCATGTGGAGGAGATCAAACTCAGGGAAAAGGATTATAAGAGTGCGCTGCAGATGGTGCGCGAGATACTTATGATAATTCAAAGGGGATATTATCCTGATGGGACAAAGCAGAAGGCGAGGTGCGTGGACTGCACGTATCGAAATATATGTGTTTGACTCTATATAGATACATGAAGAAAATTCTAAGGGCGTAGGTTATGAAAGAAATCGCTAAAACAGACATCAAACGGCGACTATTACATCCAATGGTTAGCGATCAAGCAAATCCTTGTTGTAATGGAATAACGCTCAGGCTATTGAAATGTAGATCCAACAGGCTATTTCTACGTTTCAATCCTTGTTTTGCTGGAATAAATCGCCATGGTATACCTGGGGCTATATGTATGTTGTTATCCTATGGGCGAATCAATTTTATATGGTCAGACTGAATAAATTAAACGGTTCGTTGTACAAAGATTACTCACGAGAAGAGACCGAAAGATATATTAACGATTCACGCTATTTCTACTAATAGAGGTAATATGCACCCCTACAATACCAGGCTAGTTAATTGCGGCGGTGGCAGAGTGGCCCAATGCAATAGCCTTAAGAGCTGTCGATCCCGCCGGATCACATGGGTTCAAATCCCATCCGCCGCGTCATCTCACCCATTGCCTAGTTGGGCGGATAATTCGATGACAATAATAAGCTGGCATCGAACGCATAATAGGTGTTTGATTTCATTCCCATCTCTTGTTCGGCAATCTCACCTTCGGGCTGTAAATACGTGTGTATCACATCGATATAAAGGTTATGCCGCGTTCAGTTCAAAATTTTTTAATATGTCAGTAGGATGTTGAAAGACTGGTCTTGAAAAGTGCATTGGTGGTTGAATGATTGAAGCTGTGGCGAAAATTGGAGAATACGTTCAAGGAACTGCCTCTGTAGATGACCTGACATCTACTTTTATAGAGAATCCGAATATTAATGGCAAATATAAATTCGTATTAATCGTAGTTCTGAGCGAGAAAAACGGTGAGTATGTTTTTGATCGCGTTGATTTTGAGGAGTTTAATAATTACCAAAAATATCTCTACAAAAAAGGCGCTCCCAACGGCACTGATGTCACACCTACTAGCAAGTTAGCAGGTAATCTTGAAAAAACTTATCGAAACAGGTTCCTCAAATGGTTCCAGAACTACGATAATTATGATCTATCACAAGAAGATAAAGAAACTCTCCGAAGGATGTACCTGGCAATAGACTCAAAAGCGGATCAAATATTGGCCGATCTTGAGACGAAATTCTCACTGAAACGCCCTAATGACAACGCCATAATAACTCTTGGTATTGAGTCAAATGGCGAACTCCACTTTCCCGGCAGTCTCTCAGTTTTCAATGAGATTCTGCTTCGGAAGGGAAAAGATAAATATTTCATCAAAAAATCCCAAGGAGAATCGCGGGGAAGAGACGCCGTCTGTTCCGTATGCAAGCAGAAAAAAGATGAGGTATATGGCTTTGCAATCCCCTGGGCATTCCACACCTTCGATAAGCCCGGATTCATCGCGGGTGGATTCGAAGCCTCTGACTCCTGGAAGAATACCCCAGTTTGCTTTAATTGTGCCACAAATCTAGAAGTTGGAAAGAAATACATTGAAGAAAAGCTAGATTTCAGTTTTTATGGTTTCAGATACCTTCTCGTGCCGAAGTTGACGTTAGATGGTGATTTGGATGAAATCTTGAACATTTTAGGCGCAAAAGATCAGAAGAAAAAACTAAAATTAACCAGAGAAATTAAGTCTCGCATAACTGATGACGAGGATGAAATATTTGATCTGGTCGAAGAACGAAAAGATTTCTTCAGCAATAGCCTGGTATTTTATAAAAAGGAGCAATCGTCTTACAGGATTCTTCTTCTCGTCGAGGGAATTCTTCCCTCGCGACTGAGGACTCTTTTCAAAACCAAAGAGAAGGTCGATGAGAGATTTAAGATTTACAACGACACAATACTGAGCGAAGCCCAAAGGGAAAAGATTCACTTGGAGTTCAACTTCGGAGTATTGAGGCGATTCTTCCCAAAAGAGTCCCAAAACAGAACCTTTGACAAGATTTTCCTGGAGATCGTAGATAAGATATTCATTGGTGTAAAGATCGATTACAATTTGCTGGTGGATTTTATAATGAGGCGAGTGAGAGACGCGTTCATTAAGAGTTATCCCACTAATATCGATATCCTGAACGGATTCTTGCTTTTGCATTATATAAATGAACTGGATCTATTTAGACGAGCAGAGGTGGAGATGAAAACTATGAATGGGCAGGGAAGCGGAGTCCTCCACATGGCAGAGCTGGAAGGTCTCCCTTTAGAGCAGCGAGTTGAGAGGTTCTTCGAAGCCAACATGGCTTTTTTCAATAGCGATGCCAAGAAAGCGACGTTTCTGGAAGGTGTGCTTGCCCAAAAACTTTTGAACATTCAGTGGATGGATAAAAATGCTACACCCTTCCGATCAAAGCTTCACGGATTGAAGATGAACGAAGCGCTGATAAAACGGCTGCTTCCAGAAATTCAGAACAAGCTGGATGAGTACGGGAAGAATCATTACTATCAAGACCTGGAGCGGATCATAGCAAGCCATTTCGTTTTATCCGGAGTCGACTGGAAAGAGGCGGATGACGAGCTGAGCTTCTATTTTGCCCTGGGAATGAATCTTCACAAGCTGTTCAAAAATGCAAGATATGACGCGGAAGTGGTTGAAGGGGATGCATAAAAATGAGCGAGACCGTCAAGAACAGATCTGAGATTCTTTTCATCTACGACATAAGGGATGGAAATCCAAACGGCGATCCACTGGATGAGAACAAGCCCAGGATCGACGAAGAGGCAGGGATAAATCTGGTTACTGATGTGAGGCTGAAGAGAACTATCAGGGATTATCTCTACAACTTCAAAGGCCTTGAGATCTTCGTAAGAGAGATCATCTACGATGATCAAAATATGTTCATCCAGGATGGGAAGAGACGGGCTAAGGATTTCAGTGAAGATCCCAAGAGAATTTTAGATGACTGCATCGATGTGCGCCTATTCGGGGGTGTCATCCCGCTTAAAGGTGACTCGATAACGTACACCGGCCCGGTTCAATTCAAGATGGGCAGATCCCTTCATCGCGTCTCCATGAAGCACATCAAGGGCACTGGTGCCTTTGCATCAAAGGAAGGTTCAAAACAGGCAACCTTCCGAGAGGAAGATATCCTCCCATATTCGCTCATCCTCTTCTATGGCATAATAAACGAGAACGCTGCCGTGCATACCAAACTTTCTGACGCGGACGTAACGCTATTGCTAGAAGGCGTCTGGAACGGAACCAAGAGCCTAATCTCCAGGACAAAGGCCGGTCAGGTTCCAAGGCTTCTCCTCAAGGTCAACTATAGCAAGGAGAACTATCACATTGGCGACCTCGACAGGATGGTGAAGCTGGTAACTGAGATGCCCCATGAACACATTCGTGACACCACAAATTTCCAGCTTGATGTATCTGAACTTGTTGGAAAACTTGCATCCGAGAAGGACTCGATCAAGGATATCGAGATCTGCGTCGACGAGAGGATCAAATTCAGCAAAGACGGCATCAGTTTCCCAATGGAAGAATTGGCGAAAGCTACGGGCATAGCCATAAAACCGATAGCGTTCTGAGGTCCAAGATGCCGGAGAGTGTGATCGTATTCGACGTGTGGGGGGACTACGCCCATTTCAGGAAAAACTACTCCACAAGTTCACCCCTCACCTACTCTTTCCCCCCCAGAACGGCACTTTCGGGGCTGATCGGAGCCATAACCGGGCTTGATAAAACAGGTTATTTCAGACAGTTTTACAAGGTTGATGCCAAAATCGGCTGCAAGATCCTTGCGCCTGTGAAAAAAGTGAGGATCGGTGAGAACCTTATCGACACCAAAAGCACAGGCTCGATGAAGATGCATCTGATCAAGAACAGAACTCAAATCAGATTCGAATTCGTCAAGGACCCGAGGTACAGAATATACTTCTGCCACACTGATGAGCAATTTTATAATCTATTTAAGTACCTTCTCACCAATCATCAGTCTGTGTATACACCTTGTTTTGGACTTAGTCAGCTCATTTGCAACTTTGATTTTGTTGGGGAGTTTGGCATGAAGAGATCTCCGGAAGAATTCCAGACGATAGATAGCGTCGTTCCCGGAAAGTGCCTTCTTGAGACACCTGATTTCGAAGATGGCGGTGAATATTTTTCAGAGGTGATGCCAGGAGAGATGGGCGAAGACCGGGAGGTGACAGACTACAGCGAGATTCTCTTTGAGAGGAAAGGAAAGGCGATCAAAGCGAAGGCAAAAGAGCTTTGGGCGGTGGAGAATGACGAGCGAATCGTATTCCTTTAAGCTGAAGTCTCATCCGGATAAGCTTCTGGTAGACCACCTGCAAAACGTTGGGACTCTATGCAGGAAAACGATCTCTGAGAAGGTCCTGAACATGGATGATGCGGACCTTCTGACGGATGCAGCTTACATCATCGGCGTCACCCATGATCTGGCGAAGGGAACGAACTTCTTCCAGGAATACATTACAGAAACGGACGAAAAGAGGAAAAAGTCCCTTAAAGCCAGAGAGAACACGCATCACGGCTTACTCTCTGCCTTCTTCACTTACGCCGTGATAAAGGATTATCTGAGCCAGTCGGGAAGAATTGGGGGACTAGCCGATTACTTGCCCATCATATCTTTTTTGGCTGTGAAAAGACATCACGGAAACCTCTCAAACACCTTGGACGAGATAAGTGAAGTACATGCCGAAAGGGAGAAGATTCTGAAGACTGCAGAAGAGCAGATAAATTCCATGGATCTGGCCGAGATCGAAGAGATCCTCTCGTCGCTCCTCACAGGAGATATGAGCGACCTGAAAATCGATGTTAATGCGTTAAGGAATTATATATTAAATAGCGCATCCAAAGATATTGGCAGAAAGGATAAACGATTCATAAGAAGCTTGGGCAGCAAAGGCGATCTCTATCCTTATTTCGTAACTCAGTTTCTATATTCTGCCCTTTTGGATGCCGATAAGACCGATGCTGGGCTAGACGGCGTAAATCTTAAGCGACTGGACCTGGCAGAGGACCTAGTTGATAGATATAGAGATGCCCACCATTTCTCAACAAACCAGGAGAACATCAACAGCCTCAGAAATCAGATCTACGAAGACGCCATAGAGAGCATCACGGCTTGGAACCTCGACGATAAGATCCTCTCTCTGAACGTTCCTACGGGCACGGGAAAGACCCTGGCCTCGCTCTCACTGGCTTTGAAGCTCAGAGAGCGTTTGAACGACGAAAGAAAATTCAAGCCCAGAGTGATCTATGCATTGCCCTTCCTGAGCATAATCGATCAAAACTATGGCGTCTTTGAAGATGTCCTGAACCCTGGTGGAGAAGGGGTTGATTCCAGGCTGCTTCTAAAGCACCACCATCTGGCGGATGTAAAGTACAAGACCGAGGAGAACGAGTTCGAGGTGGACAAGAGTCGCTTGCTCCTGGAGGGCTGGAATTCCGAGATAATTGTGACCACGTTCTGGCAGCTCTTCAACACCCTCTTTTCCAACAGAAATCGACAGCTAAGAAAATTCAACAAGCTTGCTAACTCCATAATAATCTTGGATGAGGTTCAGGCCATCCCACATCAGTACTGGCAGCTGACTCACGATGCTTTGAAGCTTCTCTGCGATAAGTTCAATAGCTACGTCATATTCATCACTGCAACTCAGCCCCTCATCTTTGAAGAGGCGACGGGAGAGATCAAAGAGATCGCTCAGAAGAAAGAAGAGTACTTCAGGGGCTTAAACAGAATTGAGTTGATTCCCAAGATCGAGAGTGCCCTAACACTCGACGAATTTAAAGCATTGCTGGAGGAGGACCTAACCGAGAAAAAGGATAAGGATTTTTTGGTTGTCCTTAATACTATTGGATCTGCCCAAGAGGTTTATGCCTTCATTCAAAGTTTGAAACTTGAGAACACGAAGGGTTTTTTCCTCTCTACAAATGTCATCCCAAAGGAGAGGTTAAAGCGGATAAATGAGATCAGGAACAGCGGAAGCGGAGAAACGAAGGAACCGACGAGAAAGGTCATCGTCAGCACACAGCTCATCGAAGCTGGCGTGGACATAGATGCCGATATCGTTTACAGGGATTTTGCGCCCTTGGACTCGATAAATCAGGTGGCTGGGCGGTGTAACAGAAATTCCGCCAAAGACGATAAGGGCACTGTTTCGATTTTCATTTTGAAAGATGATAAAAAAGAGTTTTATAAATATATCTATGATCCATTCTTGATAAGCAACACCCTGGATATTCTTAAACCCATTAAAGAGCCGATCAAAGAATCAGAATTCTTAGATCTGAATAACCGATATTTCAAAGCCGTGAAAAGAGGGATGGGCGACCAGGATTCAAAGGACAACCTGGACTACATTGCTGGATTAGCGTTTAAGGATCTGAGCAAGAACTTCAAGCTCATCGAGGAGGACTATCCAAGGGTGGACGTCTTTGTGGAGATAAACAAAGAAGCCGCTGAGATCTGGAGGCAATATCAAGATCTCCAATCTGAGAAAGACCACATTGAGAGAACGAAGAGATACCTCAAGATCAAGAAGGAGTTCAGCGAATACGTGATCTCCGTCCCTGAGAAGTTCGCGCGCTCTCTGGTTGTTGAAAACGGCGATATCGGCTACATCTCAATTCACGAGTTGGCCAACTACTACGATGGGGAAACGGGCTTTAAGCGAGAAAAAGCCGGTGAAGGCTCATTGATCTTCTGATGCAGGGAATTGCATGATCCTCAAAATCCTCCGCTTGACCTTCCACTCCGATGCCCCCATGCGCGGGGACGCCGCCAAGCTCCGCGGCTTCTTCGCCACCAGCTTCAACGAGTACGCCCTCCTCCACCAGCACGTAACAGACAAGCTGATCTACAGATATCCTCTCATCCAGTACAAGATGCCTGGTGATGGCCCCCTCATTCTGGGGATCAACGAGGGAGCGGAGGTTCTGAAGGAGATCTACGACAAGTTCGACGAGATAAAGCTCGGCGAGTCCACCTACTCCGTCATGGAACGGGGCGTGATCCTCAAAAGCGAGGAGTTCGGCTGCTCCCCACAGATTCAGAGCTACAGGTTTGCGACCCCGTGGCTCGCCCTCAACCAGAGGAACTACGATAAATATCGACGAGCTTCTCAGGAGGAGAGGAGAGACCTCCTCCGGCGAATCTTGGTGGGGAACATCCTCTCCGCCTCCAAAGGGCTCGGCTACGTCGCCAAAGAGCATATCAGGCTGGAGGTGGTAGGGGTTACGGAGGAGATCTGCCAGCTGAAAGACGAGAAGGTAACGGGGATTTGGGGGGAGTTCACGACGAACTTCGAGATCCCGGAGCTATTGGGCCTCGGGAAGTCCGTCTCTAGAGGGTTTGGGGCGGTCGCAAGGTTGAGGTAAAGGAGGCAGCATCGGCACTTATCTTGTCGGCAGGGGGTGGACCTACGGCCAACCTGCAGGAATGAATTTATAAGGGACTCGATAAATTCCACCCATGTCGGAGGGAGGATGAGAAAAGACCGGTTTGACGCGGAGAAACAGGGAAAAGGACGAAAATCGGCCGCTGTTCGAGCGCCAGTTCCACAAAAACAAGGATTGAAAC
>LGFT01000063.1 GCA_001509375.1 Methanothrix harundinacea
CATGAACGTATTATGACAGTCCTGGCGACATCGAAGCAACAGGGACTCGATACCCGAAAGATACTGATATCAAGTCTGGCCAGCTAAACACGTACAAATAAATGAATTAGTATGGGTTTACCCACCCAGCTTAAAAATGCCTGGTCAGATAATCTCCAGATACCGGAGAAGGAGCGAGTCCATCAGCTCGTCTGCTTTCTCCTCATCGACGCCGTAAAGGCCCATAAAGTAGTCTCTTATCCACCCCTCGAGGTCGACGTCCTCAAACCGGTCTGGATATAACGCCTTTGCCTCTATCATTAGGTTTATCGGAAACTCCAGCCGCTCTGATTTTACTGGGGTGGCGGATAGGGCATAGACATTTCCCTCTTCGAGGACCCTTAAATCTTGGACCTTCTCGAACCTCTCGGCCTCGTACATCTCCCTCGGCGGATGGTAGCCGGAGTAGGTCGAGAGGATTATGATGTCCGGGTCCAGGGCCAGCATGTGCTCTGTGGAGATCATTTCAGTCGCGGCTCCATCGAAGGCGTTTTTGGCGTTGACGATATCCTCCAGGAATATAGATTCGATCGTCTCGGTGCCAAAGGCGTATCCCGCTCCCCCTCTGTCAGCGGCCCAGCTCGGAGCACCGAAGTAGAGAACCCGGGGTTTGTCTTCGTCCTCAATGTCCTTCGTCCTATCGCGGATCAGCTGAACCTGAGCATCCATATGTTCTACAATCTCCTCAGCCTCATCTTGTTGGTTGAAGACCTCTCCTAAGAGCCTGACCTCCACGTAGATGGTGCTGACTTCGACCTCGTCGTAACAGTTGGGGTACTTCAGGACGACGGCGGGGATCTCCAGCCGCTCCAAGGCGTCAAGGAACTTGATGACGTCTTCATCATAGTCTCCCATGTCCCTCAATATCAACAGATCGGGTTCAAGAGACGCTATAGTCTCAACATTCACAGTCCCATAGGGGCCGCCGAAGCCTCCGACGTTGGTGAGATCCCGATAGTTGGGATTGATCACCTTGGATATTTGGGTACACACATGATAGGTTTCACCGGCATAGGTGTAATCTTCGTAGTCGCCACTCGTTACGCTTCCGCCTACGAGCTTATCTTCAACCCCGAATATGTACATCGTGGTGTCAATCAGTCCGCGGCTGATGGCGACGACCCTCTGGGGATCTTCGGGGATCGATACCTCCACGCCGCGCATGTCCGTGACGGTTTTGAACTCCTCTGCTGCGATCGGCTCTGCCACCAGGGCCGCAAACGTCATCAACAGGATTACAGAAAACAGTTTTCTAGCGAGTTTATTCATCCAAATATCTCCTTTAATGTGAATTTATGCTTAGTAATATCTATATTTAACGCTGTTGTCATTAATAACAATTTTCTATATATAATAATAACTCTAATAAGCCATATCCTTAGGGGATTTGGTCTGGTTTTATTCCGTCATCGGCATCCGGCATTTATCATCAGTCGTGAACTCTTCGAATCCATCGGGTTATCGTCGCAAACTCCGCCCATTCTGGGTCGAGGCCTTCTAGTCACGGTCGAAATGAGGCCTTCTTTTAGCATAAGGGTGAGTTGACCGTCCATGCTTGCCGAGGATACCAGCTCTCTGGTGCGAGGGTGGAGAGGATGGCGGAATATCTCCTCGGTCGGCCCCACCTCCACGATCTTTCCTCGATCCATCACGGCGACCCTGTCGCTCATCAGCCTGACGATGTTCAGATCGTGAGAGATGAACAAGAAGGTGATATTACGATCTCGTTTCATCTCCGAGAGGAGGCCGAATATCTGGGCCTGGACAGAGACGTCTAAGGCAGAAAGAGGCTCGTCCGCCACTATGAACTCGGGGTTTGAGGCGAGAACCCGAGCCAGCACAACTCTTTGGTTTTGGCCGCCGGAAAGCTGATGGGGCCGGCGACCGAGGTGCTCGGGGGAGAGACCGACTTTCTCCATCAGCCTTGATACCTCATCCTCGATCTCTGCCCTGGTGAGGCCTCCCTTCAGCTTCAGAGGCTCAGAGATGCTCTCCAGGGATGCCATTCTGGGGTTGAGAGAAGTGTCCGGGTCCTGAAATATCATCTGCATCCGCGGCCTCAGCCGTCTCATCTCCCTTCTCTTAAGATGAAGGATATCCACGCCGTCGAAGATTATCCTCCCGGAGGTGGGCTCGATCAGCCTCAAAAGAAGCCTGCCCAAGGTGGTCTTGCCGCATCCGCTCCCGCCAACGAGGCCGAGAGTTTCTCCCCTCTTTATATTGAAAGAGACCTCATCTACGGCTTCGACGCGCTCTTTTCCCAGCCTTCCAGAGAAGAAATGTCTGGTCAGACCTTCAACCTCGATCATGCTGAAAACACCTCATTAGATGCCCAGGGCTCGATTCCGCCTCGACCAGGGGCGGATGCGCCTTCGCACAATTTTCGCAGGGCCGGTCGCACCGAGGATGAAAACGGCAGCCAGAAGGAATGTCGATCAGGGAAGGGCTCGCGCCCCTTATGGCCTTCATCCCCATGATCGGCAAAGACCGGAAGAGCCCCTCTGTATAAGGGTGGAGCGGGTTTGCGAAGATCTCCTCCGTTCGGCCCACCTCCACAATCTCGCCACAGTACATAACGGCTATCCGGTCGCATATCTGAGCGGCTGCGCTCAGGTCGTGGGTTATGAAGAGGAGGGACTTATCAGTCGTCACATCCCGGATGAGCTCAACGACCTGCGCCTTGATGTTCGCATCCAGCCCCTTTGTTGGCTCGTCGGCGATGATCAGACGAGGGTCGCAGGCAAGCCCCAGGGCGATCATCGCCCTCTCCTTCATCCCGCCGCTGAACTGGTGAGGATATCTATCCGCCCAAAGCTCGGCATCCGGCATTCCCACCGCCTCCATCGCCTGGACCGCTTTTTTTTTGGCATCCTGGCGGTTCGAGCATCCAACGAGTCTGATCGACTCGGCGATCTGGTCACCCACCTTCAGTACCGGGTTTAAAGAGTTGGGGCTTTGGAATATTACCGAGATCTCCCTTCCCCTCAGCTTCCGCATCTCGGCCTCGTCGAGCAAAAGGAGCTTTTTTCCTCGATACTCGATATTTCCCTCGACCTCTGCGCCGGAGAGGAGGCGGACGACGGCCAGCCCAAGAACGGTCTTTCCAGATCCGGTCTCACCTATCATCCCCAGCCGTTCTCCCTCTTCCAGCTCCAGGTCGACGGAGTTCACAGCCTTCACCAACCCCTCAGGAGTCGGAAACTGGACTTTGAGATCGTTTATCGCAAGGATGCTCATATGGCAACAGACCTCTTCAGCCGAGGATCGATCTCCTCTTCAAGGCCGTATCCCAGGAGGGCGAGGGCGACGGATAGCAGGGTCACGGCGATTCCGGGGGGGATGAGCCACCACCAGAGGCCCAGGGCAAAGCCGCCGTTGTAGTAGGCCCGGCTTATCATCTGCCCCCAATCGACGACTGAGGGGTCTCCGAGGCCCAAAAACCCGAGACCTACGCCCATGAGCATGTAGCGCTGTGCCGCAAATACGAACTTCACCGTCGCCAGAGGAAGAACGTTGGGAAGGATGTGCCTGGTCATGATGCGAAGGTCGCCCGCTCCGATGGCCTTGGCGCCGTAAACGAAGTTGGCCTCGACGAGAGATAGCACCTGGGACCTGATGATCCTGATCCCCTGCGTCCCACCCAGTACGCCCATAAGCCCGCTGATGACGAATATGCTGGGCGCAAAGAAGATCGTCAGCACCAGGAGGAGGGGGAAGCTCGGCAAGGTCATCAGAACGTCGACAGACCTGGTGATGACCTCGTCGACCCCGCCCCCATAGTAGGCGGAGACGGTGCCCACCAGGGTGCTGACCAAAACTGAGAGGAGAGCGCCCAGAAGTCCTATGATCAGAGTGGCGCGGGTTCCGTACAAAAGCCTGCTGAAGATGTCCTGTCCCAGGTCGTTGGTCCCCAGAAGATGGGTATCGCTCGGGCCGTCCAGAGGGCGGCCCACAAGTGCCGTGGGGCTGTAGGGCGTTATCACCGACGATAAGAGGGCGACGAGGATGTACGCCCCGAGGATGAAAAGGCCGGCGCTGAAGGCCGACTTCCTAGACATTCTCGCCCACCTTCACCCGGGGGTCTATCAGGGGGTAAGAGAGGTCGGCTGCGATGTTGGCAAAGATGACCATCAGCGTGTCCATGAGAAATATCCCCTGCAGAAGCGGCAGATCGCGGACCCGGAGAGCTTCGAAGGTCAGAAGCCCAAGCCCTGGCCAAGAGAATATCGTCTCTACGAAGACGCTCCCCATGATCATCTGAGCCAGCTCCAGAGCGATCACCGTCACCATGGGCAGCATGGCGTTCTTAAGGGCGTGATGGCGGAGGATCTCCATCTCCCTCAAGCCTTTGGACCTGGCAGTGAGGACGTACTCCTCCCCCGTCGTCTGGAGGGTCGAGTTTCTCATCAGGTAGTACGTTCCGGGTACCGATGAGATCGTCAGGGCGGTGACTGGCAGCGCTGCGTGGCGGAGGACGTCGGAGATGCGAACCCCCACATCGAGAGCTTCGATGCTGGCGTATCCGCCCAGGGGGAAGAGGTTCAGGTGGAACCCGAAGATGAGGATGAGGAGCATGGCCCACCAGTAAGAGGGCACAGCCCCCACGAAGATCATGAAGTTCAGCACCGACAGATCCGTCTTCGATCCGTTCCTCCATCCTGAATAGGCTCCAACGGCCATCCCGATGAGGATGGAAAGAACGGTGGAGGGAAAGAGGATGACCAGAGTCCAGCGGAGCTTCTCCTCGATTACCGCGAGTACCGGCAGCCCGTAGAGGAACGAGTAGCCCCAGTTCCCCCGGACGACGTTGACCACATAGAGAAGGTACTGCTCGGATATGGACCTGTTCAGGCCGAACTGCTCCCGAAACATCCGGGCTGCATCAGGGTTCTTCTCCGCCAGGTACGGGAGGATGGAGTGGAGGTAGTCTCCGGGCATCAGGTGGAGGAGGACAAAGGTCAGGGTTAAGCTGACCATGAAAGCCAAAAAGCTGTAAAATGCCCTCCTCATCAGATACTCTGCCTTCACGCATCTCCTCTCCTGTTACCCAGCTGAAGCTCAAATCTGGCTATTCAGCTCCTTTTCTCGCGACCACCAGCCTCATGGGCATGCTCAGATCCGATGACATGTCGATGACCTTCTCCTCCACCAGGCCCGCCTCCCTCAGCGTCCGGAATATCTCTGAGTTGGTTTTGAGGTGCATGTGGCCATCTTTTGAGATCTCTTCTTTCAGGTCCCAGACGAGGTTTCGGAGGGGAGATCTCCTATCGTCGTTGATGGTGAAGGTCTGGCTGATGAATAGACCACCATCGTTCAGGGATCGAGCGACGTTCTCGTAAAACGATCTCGCCTGGTCAGCGTTTCCCCCGAAAGAGCAGGCCTCAAAGGCGATGTCGTAGCCGGACCCTATATCGTCTTTCGTATAATCGCCGCTCATCGCCTTCACCCTCTCCCCCACACCGTACCGCTCGATGTAGTCGGAGGCGATCTCGGCAACGCCGGGCTGGTCGAATATCACCACCTCAAGATGTGGGTTTTCCTGGGCGAATCCGATGCCGAAGAGGCCGTGGCCGCCGCCCAGGTCTATCAGCTTTCTCGCGGACTTGAACTCTGGAATTTCTCTCACAAGCTTCAGAGTGGTCTGGAGCCTTCCGAGCATCGTACCTCTGGCGATCCAGTCGATGCTCTCTCGGTCGTATTGATGCTCGTGCTTCTCCCCCTCGGCTGCGGGGCCCTCCTTCAGGGCGGCTTTCAAATTGAGCAACTTTTCCCGGGACTCCAGGCTGAACTTCAGATAGCGAGCGAAGTACGGCTCTCCCTCTACCAGGAAAGGAGACATATTGGGCGCAGTCAAGTAGAGGCTGCCCTTCCGGTCGAGAGCGCCGATGGAGACCAGAACGTCCAGGAGCTTTTCAGTCGCTTTCGGATGGGTCTTGAGCTCGCCAGCGATCTTTTCGGCGGTCTTCGCCTCTTTGAGCAGGTTGAAAATTCCCAGTTCGAAGGCGGTGAGAAAGATCTGGCCCGTCTCAAAGCCGGCGACCAGATCCCAGAGGCGTCGGCTCTGATCCTCGAGGGGCGGCTTTGTCTCCGCCAGCCGCCCTATGGAGAGTTCTTCAGCCATCATGCTTCGCTCTCCAAAAGATCGGCGAGACGTTCCATCTCCTCAAGCTGGACGTCGATCTCCTCACCGGCGAGCCCAGCCCTGAAGATATCCTCGTTTTCTGGAATCGCTGCAGCCACCTTCTCCTCGCCCAGAAACTCGAGCATGGCGGCCCTCCTCTCCGGGTTAACCCTGTTGAGGACGAAGTAGAGGGTCTTTCCGATGTTCTGGGATATCTCGTCGATCTTCTTTGAGAGCTGGAGCGACTCGTAAGACGGGTCGAGAACGACGAGGATGATGTCGCATCCCTGTTCAACGCCCCGACCAAAGTGCTCGATTCCAGCCTCGGTGTCGACGATCACCATCTCCTTCTCGCCGACCACAAGGTTGTCCAGGAACATCTTTGAGAGGGCGCCCATGGGGCAGGCGCACCCCTCGCCGAAGTCCTGGATCTTGCCGATGGCCAAAAGGCTTATTCCGCCTTTTCTGGCGAGATAATCTCGCGGAATATCGTCGATGCCCCATCTCTGATCGAAGAGCTCGACTTTTTCGCCCTTAGGAAATGCCGCCATCATCTTCGAGATCATCTCCTTCTTCCCGCCGAAGTATTCCATGAAGTAGCTCGGAAGCTCCAGCCCAAGCTGGCGGTGGAGTCCGTAGTTGGACTCGTCGCTGTCCACCACCAGAACCTGGTATCCTTGCCGAGAGATGCACTTGGCGAGCAGCGCGGCGATGGTGCTTTTGCCGCTGCCGCCTTTTCCACATACCAAAATCTTCATTTTTCCCACTCCAGATCGATTTATGCGCGTCTCACGTGAAGGAGCATCTTGGTGTCCACGCTCCACGTCAGCGGTGCTGCATCCTCCCATCCCGCGAACCTGTCAGCCCTGTAGGCGAAGATCACATCGGAGCTGCAGATGGGAACGGTGGGGACGTCCTCGGCCAGGATCTCCTGCATCCGGTAGCCGATCTCCTTTCGCTCATTTTGGTCTGCGGTATTTCTCAGCTCCTCAGCCAGGGCGTTGTAGTCCGGCTCGTCGTAATCGTACCAGTTGGGAGTGCCGAAGTGAGAGTCCACCTCGAAGGTGGTCAGGTCATCGACATCGTCGTGCATCAGGTAGGGCATCCCAACGATGAAGAAGTTGCTTTTATGGTACTCGCTCTGCTGCTGGCTGGAATCGACCTGTTTCAATTCGACCTTTATTCCGAGCTCTTTCCAATCCTCTCTCAGGACCTCTGCGATCCTGGAAGCGTCGCCGCCCATCCCAGTTATGGGTATGGTCATGACCACGTCCTCGCCGTCAGAACCTTCCCTCCACCCGTCGCCGTCGAGATCCGCAAAGCCCGCATAGTCCAGCATCTCCCCTGCCTTCTCTAGGTCGTACTCGTAATCGTCTCCTGGAACGTCCGGGTTGACGAAGTCGTAGGCAACGCTTGGCATCAGAAATGTAGTCTCCGTCGGCGTCGCATATCCGTCAAAGACTATGTCACAGATCCTATCCCGGTCGACGGCATGGGCCATCGCCTTTCTGAACTCCGGAAGGTCAGTGGGGTAGTTTTTGAGGTTGAATCCCATCTCATAACCCCTAGTTCCAGGGGCGACGAAGACTTCTATGCCATTCGATCCTTCGAGGCTGCGGGCCACCGCCGGGCTCACGTCGCTAATAACATCGACCTCTCCGGACTTCAGGGCCAAGACTTGAGCGTCTTTGTTGGGGATTACCTTGAT
Organism: Methanothrix harundinacea; assembly: GCA_001509375.1. Taxonomy (GTDB): domain Archaea; phylum Halobacteriota; class Methanosarcinia; order Methanotrichales; family Methanotrichaceae; genus Methanocrinis; species Methanocrinis harundinacea_D. The sequence continues at coordinate 7,869 of LGFT01000063.1, forward strand.
TATCACTTCCCTGATCTCTGGCTTTTTGCCGTGATATTTTTCGTTCGCAACCAGTTTTACATACTGGTCAAGGATCATGGAGTCGAACTTGAAAGGACCGGTGCCGATCCACTCCTCGTCTTCGTAATGTGTGGGATCGCTTATATCTTCCCAGAAGTGCTTTGGTACGATGTAGACCCCCGGGCAGTGGGAGAGATCGTCCAGAAATGCAGGTGACTGCGACTTCATGTGGAATATCACAGTTCTGTCATCGGGACAGTCCACATAGTCCACCATCGAGAGGACGGAGGCGAGCCACAGCTTATTCTCCGTTATGTAGTTGTAGGTGAACTCCACATCCTCCGAGGTGAATGGCTCGCCGTCGTGCCACTGAGCCTCCACCAAATTAAACGTCCACTCGGTCGCATCGTTGTTGCACTCCCAGCTATCGGCCAGCCCGCCGTCATATCCGCCTTCTCTGTTCCTGGTCAATAGGTGCTCATAAGCGAATGTGCCGGTGGAGCCGCTGGGACCGATGCCAAACAGCATGTTACCCTGCATGATGAAAGCGCTATCTGTAGACATCACCAGAGCGGCCTCAGATGAGGTCTCTTCTGCATCAGCCAAAGGCATCAACGCCAAAAGTGCTAATATAAATACGAAAGATGATGCTCTTATTATCGGGTTCATATAATCACCGCCTCTGCATAATTTTCTGCTCAACAGATTTTAACTACGGATCGTCTGATTTGATTGCATAAGATCAAAAGAGTAATTAATAAATCTTTTGCTTTGATAAGATATATGTATTACTTTATCAGATACGTTTGTATAAAAGAACTATTACTTACTTGAATATTGGATGAATTCTACTAAATCCATATGATCTCTTGATAACGATAGCTTATCTTGGCAGCTAGCCCCTTCCGGGATCGGTCGAGAAAAAGCTTAACGGTCTATCAGGGGGCGCCGCTACAGCCCTCGCAAAAAGCCGGTTCTTCGAGGTCTGGGAGAAAGAGGCAGACTAAAAAGTTCAGGGACATGGACGGTTCGGGCGGAGGCAAATCAGGCCGTCTAGCGCCGCCCGCCCTCCGGCGCCACCGGGGCGATTCGCTAGAGAGTGGGCGATTAGACCGCCTCCGACCCCCTCTCCTTCGTCCTCACCCTGATCACATCCACCACGGGATGGACGAAGATCTTCCCGTCCCCCCTCCTCTCCGGTGCGGGCGGCCTCGCAGATCAGGTCGATGAGGCGGTCGACATCACCGTCGTCAACGACCACTTCCAGCTTCAACTTCGGGAGAAACTCCACCCTCGGGCCGGCAGATATGACGATAGTCCGAGACGGGAAGTTCGATGAGGATATAGGGGTTGAGGTTGATGGAGACGAGTTTGAAGGCGTCTCAGCTTTCATGAGTCGCCATCTCACGATTGCCCCTCTGCCGCCCAGGCCGACGATATCGCTGACCTCGTCGAGGCGAAGCCCTTCATTTCCAGGGCAGAAAGCAGCCCCTCCACCTCTCCGGCGGGATTATGGCTTCAACCCTCATCAACGCCATCCACCTCCATCGAAGGAGTCTGACTTCTCGTTATCTTCGTCAAGGCGGCTCGACCACTGGCCGAAGGATACGGGCGAGTTCGGGAGAAAAAATCAAATTGCGTGCGGCCCACCCCACCCTAAAGGGTGGGGTATGCTTCGGGGCCGCACGCCCGGTTTTACGGATTTCAGAAATCTTTGGGTCTTTGTTGCCCAGATTCCCTGATCTGCACGATTGAAACCCCGCTTCAGATTTCCTCTGAATAGTCTCTAAAGTTTTATCAATCCAAAGGAATACGAAAAACGGGCGAGGGTTCACTTCATCCCCGACCTAAAGGTCGGTGTATTCGTGACCCTCTGCGCTCCCGAAGTAATAATACCGGAAGACATTTGAGCCTCCGACTTGGGCGCGCCTTTTTGGGTGGAGGTTCCCTTGGCGAGGTGGAAGGGGGCGCGCCCGTATCGTTCGGGCATATCCCTCAGGTAGAGCCCTTTATTTCCCGATCAGTCTCCTCCCGCGTCTCGACTTACAGCAGAGGAAGGTACTTTTCGATCTCCCACCTGCTGACGTCGGTCCTGTACTCATCCCATTCGACCTTCTTCGATGCTATGAAGTTGGTGAAGACGTGGTCTCCGAGG
>LGFT01000112.1 GCA_001509375.1 Methanothrix harundinacea
CAGGATCAGCCCCACCATGAAGTGGGGGTAGTCCCGGAGGAACATGACCGCGAGGCCGAACATCAGCACCGGCCCCACGCCCCAGTTCAGAAAGAGGGACAGACCGAGGACCTTAGTGTCCTTGAAGACCTCCCCCAGCTCCTCGTACTTTACCTTGGCGAGGGGCGGGTACATCATCAAGATTAGGCCGACGGCGATGGGGATCGATGTGGTTCCCACCGAGAAGCCGGTTATCAGCTCCGAGACACCCGGGAAGAAGTAGCCCATCCCGATCCCCAGGATCATCGCCCCGAAGATCCAGACCGTCAAAAACCTGCTCAAAAGAGGAAGCTTTGGCCTTTCTTTATCGTTCATCGATATCAAATCCCTCATTCAGGAGCCCTTCAGTCCCCAGTCAAAAGCCTCGCCAGGTTCATCATCTCGATTACGGCCCCCTCGGAGAGACGGTAGCGGGACCACTTTCCATCCTTCCGCTCCTTTACCAAGCTCGCCCTCTTGAGAATGGACAAATGGTGGGATGTGGAAGACTGGGGCTTGTCGAAGGCGGTCATGATCTCGCAGACACAAAGCTCGCCCTCTCTGAGGAGCTGGAGGATCGCAAGCCTGAAGGGGTCGGACATCGCCTTGAAGACCTCGGCCTCGGCAGCCAGAGCGGCCTCGTCTATGCTCTCGGTGAAGGTCTGAAGCGCAAGAGCACCCGCCGGAGGGAAGGAGCATATCCGACTCTTTTTTCAGACATTCCTCACAGATCTTCACTCGCCCCCACTCCCGGTGTTTCGCTTTGAAGAGGCGATCCGAATCTTTGCCGCATATCTCGCATCTCATTTGTGTTCTATTCTCCTGATGGTGATTGCATCACCGTATCTCCTTTCGCCAGAAGGCCTCCACATAAGCCTCTCAATTCAGAGTCAGATCAAATCATTTCGATATATAAGATTGTTGATCCCCTCTGCCTTCATTCCAGCCATCCGCATCTGACAGTTTAATTCTGGTTATGGTTATTAATTCTCATTTTTGTAGCTCAAACTAATGCCATATCTGGCATATATGGCATAATTTCGCCGTAAAATAGATATTATATTTAGTTAATTGATGGCAATGGATCTAAATATCCAACAGATTTATATACGAGCGTTGTCCTCAAAGAGATTGCTTCCGCCAGAAACGCGAAATTAAGGGGGCATTTAGATATCCAACTTTGTGGATATATAGGCCCAAGACCGCGCCATAGATGCGGTTGGCTGAAGCTTTGGATTTGTGGTGTGAGAAAAAAGTGGGGTTAAGATCAAAATAAACGTGGGAGTTGGTAAGCATAACGCATCTGACCAAGATTAAACTTTCTGCCCTGGTTATGGGCGCAGTCATGGCGGTGGGGCTCGTCGCCGCCGTCTCGGCAGCAGAATACTCCGTTGGATCCGGACCCGATGACTGGTGGACCGTTTACCCCAACCAGCATCCGGACGCCGGCTCCGAGGTCGACCATCCCCAGTGGATCCTGGACGAACTCGAAGATAAGCCGGTCCTTATCCTGGACCACAGCTCTGGAAAGTGCAAAGCCTGCATCGATCAGGAGTCCTATGTGGACGCCGTCCTGGAGGAGTATGGTGATGAAGTAACGTACGAGAACCTTATATCAGGCGGCAGCGACCTGAAAGCGGAAGAACTCTTCGACATCTACGACCCCAACGGGGGCAAGTCCTACATCCCGCTGACGATCGCTCTGACTTTGGTGGAAGACTCTGAAGGGAACGTTGTGGTCGGATGGCACAGCATGGAGGATGCCGTTGGCGGGGAGGAGATGGTCAGATCCTATGTCGGGGACGCCATCGATTATCACGAAGAGAACGTCGAGGACTGGGACGCGTGATCGGGGATGAGATCTGATCACAAACATTTTTTAGTTGTAGGAGCACTAACTTTTCTCATAGTCCTCGTCGCCCTCTTCTCATTGAATTCGACCCTCGGATCGAGCTCGGATCCGATCCCGGCGCCGGACTTCGAGGCTGCAGACCAAAGCGGCCAAAACTTCTCACTCAGCGATTTTGGGGGAGAGGTGGTGGTCCTTCACATAACGAACATAGAAAGCCCGCTATGCGTCGAGTGTGAGAAGACCCTGGCCGCCCAGATCGGCCAGCTCCAGCAGTTGGTGGAGAATAAGCCAGACGTGAAACTCATAACCCTTAACGTCCGGAAGAACCCCTTCTCCAAAGACGGCAAGAGCCTTTCAGAGAGCTGGTGGAATGCCAACGTCAGCTGGATCTGGGCCGAGGATTTCGAGCCTTACAATGTAGCCGGCAAGTACGTCGACTACACCAACTTCGAAGGGGGCTTCTCAAACCCCACGATACTCCTGATCGATAGAGAGGGGATGGTCGCGGGCGTCTATCACGTCTACCAGCTGGGCCGAGGAGAGATCGACGGGATCCAGGATGCTCAGACCCTTCAAGCCAAGGTCGAATCTCTGGAGAAGGGC
>LGFT01000064.1 GCA_001509375.1 Methanothrix harundinacea
AACGTGTTTGCGGGCCGTCTTAAAAACCAAAGACACTAAGGCGGCGGCGCGAAGCATGCCCCGCAGTTCTACTGCGGGGTGCGCCGCCGCCAGTTTGACCATTATAATAATGTCAATATTCGGTCTGCCTCCTCGTTCGGTATTGTTTTTGTACAGGCCATCACCTATAGGCGAAAATCGTTTCCAATCAACCAATCCCGCTATGGATAATAGCCTATCACCACGAGGCAGGACGTTCTTGTTATATTCGTGCATGATAGAAAAGTCTATTATGGTCCTCATAGATGATAAATATAGTATTAATAGTATATAAACTTAACCATTGAATTAGGTTTTTCGAAATCCTCTTACGAACATTCATTCGGTACTAACCTTACGCCACAGCGCATTCCTACTTTATCACCTCAAACACAGTGACCCACCCATAACGACTAAGTATGGGCCAATGGCTGAAGAGACCATCGTCTAATCGCGAGAGACGATTGAACACCCATCGAACCCCCCCCTCTCGATTGAAAGGTAGTAGAGGGAATGAAATCAAAGCCAACAAATAGAATTCGCGATGTTTCAACGCGGAGAAAGGCTCAGCAAAGAATACCAAATCTTCAATTTTCAAAGGCTTCTCAGAAGGGGTTCGACGCGACGGCGTTAATTTACGAAATAGATTCATGAGGGCGTTGTGACCAAGAGGCTCAAAGAATACGCCTTTTCCTCCTTGCCTGAGAACTCTATGTACTTCACCCCTTGTTATCTCAAGGTGGGTATGATGCAGAATTGAGTGACCGAAAACTATGTCGAAGGTTTCGTCGTTGAATTGTAGCTCTTCAGCGTTCATCTGTAAAACTTTGATCCTATCATCAAGGCCATTCTCCTTAATCCTTTTTTTCGTCTTTTTCACCATCCCGGCGGACAAGTCTACTGCGTAAACCATAGCCCCCCTTTCGGCAAGCATCAAACAATGATGGCCGATCCCACATCCGAGATCCAGAACGACCAAATCCTGCAAATCTCCAAGCAAATCGTAGGCATACCTGTTAGCTCTATCAAGAACTCCGTATGTATAAAAGTCCGCTCTGGCATTTTCTGACTTCTTATCATGGAATTCCTTTTCTTGACGATATCGTTCATCAAAATCCATCGAATTCACTTCCTCGAGTAGAGATACAATTAAACCTAATAAATTTTCCGCGTCATGAAATCCTCTCATCAATCTTGAATTGCTTCTCGGACGACTTCGAGTCCACGGAAGATGGTGTTTTTCGCAGAATAGTTCCGCCGTTGTGCCCTGACTGTGGATCCCCAATGAGCCATAATGGTTTCAACACCTATCGCAAACGCCATCTTGGCGAGGCAAATATAGGTCGATACTTATGCGGAGCTTGTGGGACATCCGTTGAAGAAGATCGCACCTTCTGGAATAATCTGAAGACTGGATTTTTCGATATTCTAACTGAGATCTGCTTGCGCTTACGGCAAAACCGTGCCTCTTATGAGCTATTCGCAAGAAGGTCGAATCCGCGATTGAGGAGTCGAAAGTACCCGCCGTCAGTGATATCCGATTTGTACACTACGATGAGCAACATCCTAAAGCAGGCAGAAACAAGAAGTATCGCTTAACGCTTCTGGATTCTATATCAAGACAGGTTATCGCGGATGAGTTACTCGACTCGAAAGATGCCGACACAATCGAAGATTTTCTCAGGCGGAACCTCGACACACAAAAACCTGTATTTATCATTACTGATCTTTATCGTGGTTATAGCGATATTTTCAACCGAGTTTTCAGCAATAAAGTGACTCATCAGTTATGCTTACTCCATCTCAATAAGCTCATAGTTAACGATTTTCCTCGGAAAACCAGCATCGAACAGGAACTAGTTAAATACAGATTACTTAATATATTTTACTCATCAGCTTGAGATTGAGTTTCTCTCCTGCTTAATCGACGAGGAGAAGACCATGTTGAAAAAGAGCCAAAAGGATTACAGGGCTTGGATTAAGGAGGCTAAGCGCCTATTCCGCGAATTCGTTCATAATCTGGAACTTAAATGCAGAAGAGACGGCAAGAACCTCGAAAAATTAGAACTTATTAGGACTTACGCAGTTGAACAAAAAACCAGTAGCATGAAGCACCAAACTGTCTAAAGCATAATTTTCTTGACAGGCTCTCATGTGCTTGGTTTTAATTCTCAAGTGCGTAAGTCCTACTTATTATGAAGCATTAAACAACTTCAAAGATTTGCTCGGCTTCATCTATATTTAAAAAAGCCAAAATAGACATAATGTAAAAAGTAATACACGCTTTTGATCAAACTAAATTTTTCCACATTTCTATAAATATTCCATTGCATTTGAGCCGCTTTCGCTTTATTCGATGAGACAGATCTATTATGACGTCTATATTTAGCTAGAGGTTCCAGAATGCCCCTTGCCGTACCTACATCTTTTAGTATATTAAGCCAAAGAGCATAATCCTCATGTCCAACATTTTGCATATATCGTTTTCCGATTTTACAAGCATCATATACTGCAGTGAGAGCTCCAATGTGACAGGTCTTCAATAATTCTTCATACGTAGCAAATTCTTTTGTCATAAACACGCCATTCACTAATCCATGTTCATCTATTAAATAGTAAGATGAATAACATAATGCTTGACTATTTTCAATCATGAATCGTATCTGTTTTTCTAATTTTTGGGGTAGCCATATGTCATCACTATCAAGAAAAGCTATGTACCATCCTTTTGCTTCTTCTATAGCTCTGTTTCTATCTACCGCGACTCCGCTATTCTTTTCTAATTTGATAAGTCTAATTCTATCATCAATTGCAATATATTCCTCAACAATCTGAACAGTATTATCAGATGAGCACCCATCTACAATTATCATCTCCCAATTTTGATATGTCTGAGATAATACCGATTCTATTGTCTGAGATATATATCTTGCGGAATTATAGCACGGTGTGATTACTGAAACTAATTCCTCCTCGATATAGCTATCCATTGAATTGTGATTTTTGATGCTTGCTATGTTCGATTTCTTGTTACATAACATAGTACCTGCCCCAATCAAACACAACGATTATATTCTATCATCCTTCAAACCTCATTTGATCATCATCGTTTTAATTTGCCATAAACACCTAAGGTCTTGGATGCTATTGCCTCCCAAGAAAGCGCTCCACTTGTTAGCTCTTTAATGTTCACTCCCATGCGTGCACGTAGCTCATCCTCCGATAAAATATACGATAGAGACTGAGCAAGCGAGCCAACATCACCTGGCTCCACTAAAAGCCCGTGCTCACCATCAGTGATGGTCTCTGCAAACCCTCCAACGCGCGAGGCTATAATCGGCTTTTCAAATGCCAAAGCTACCATAATTACACCACTCTGATCTATTCTTCTATACGGGAGAACTACAACGTCCGCTTGGGCAAAGTAAGACGCAACTTCTATTTCTTCCACAAACCGAAGGTCCCAATTTATCCTATCCGCTATACCAAGACTTTGAGCGCGAATCTTAAGAGGCTCAGTCTGCATCATTGGATAACCTACTATCCGCAGGACTGTATCTCTAATGATTGGCTCAGGGAGGCGAGCGAATGCCTCAAGAAGAATATCTATACCCTTATAAGGTTTAAGGACGCCAAAGAACAGGACGTTTTTCTTTCCTGGCAACCCAAGATGATTTTGGAGACGGTAGGAACCCTCCTTACCGCGGATTAATTCCTTATAATAGGAAAAGACGCCATGAGGGATTATCGAAACACGATCCTCAGTCAAGGCAAATTTGCGAAGGAGCACATCCTTCGACTGATATGTATGCACGATGTAGTGATCGAAACATTTGTAAGCAGCCTTAATCCCAATCAACTGTAGGCGAGACGAAGGCGCTCCATGAAATGGCTCGGTATCGTGGACGGTAAGCACAAGGGGGGCGATCTTCCGGAGTCGTTGCAGAAAGAAAAAATCAACTATAGGCAAAGGTATCCATTGAAAATGGATGATATCCGGTTGCAGGCGCTGCAGGCGATGTATAAGCCGTTCTAAATCGAGAGGGTGTTCGCATCCTTTAACAAATGTACGAACTTTATTCCTGGGAAATCTACCTCCAAACCGGTAGAAATGTTCACATAACTCGTAGGTTGGCTGATCGGCCCATAACTCTGATGGGGCCCGAATAGTAGCTAGCATTACACCGCAGCTCTGTTTGGCGAGTGCAGAAGCTAGGCAGTGGTCGTAGGGAAGTGTAAACCCAGATGGATCGATAATGGCGACGTTCATATTTGCTTTATTTGTCACTTTATCACCTTATTTACAAACCTAGTTAATCCCTCTGGATCGAGTACAAAATCGTTAGATTTATGATAGGCAAAGTCCATACCTTCTTCATCTAAAAATTTTTCCATAGCACTGAAATTCTGTGGAGTCCTGAAACTATTTCGCCCCTCTTTCGATTTCATGCATTTTGAATTATTCATATAGTTTTCACAACCCGAGCAGCCTGTGTCCAATGGCAAAATAGGCATCAGGTAGCATTTTACACCTGAAAGCCATTTCGTGATATCTCATGTGGCAAGTTCCAGTGAGTTGATTTTTCTCGAATACCCCGCAGCTCTGCTGCGGGGATGGGCAAATAACCGACAAACAGTTGCTGTGTTCACGTATTTTGGGGCAATATCATGCGGCTTATTCTTTGGTCGGCGTGCGGTAATCGACAAAAACCCGCATCAAGCAATCGATTCATGGGAAGCTAAACACGTACAAATCCTGATATAAGTTTAATGGTATGTGTTTAGCTCATCTCAATCAGCATCAGCAAAGCCATTTCTTGAGACCTTACGTGGCCAGTTCTAATGAGTTAATTTCGAGTAACTGCAGCTGTAGATGCTGTTTTTCAACGTTCCACAAGTTGTTTGTCGGCGTAAATTCGATGACAAAACCAACATCATGCAATCGATTCCTGGGAGCTAAACACGTACGTTTAATGCTATGGGAATCTCAACAGGTAATGCTGGTACCTTGTCAAAGAAACGTACCGGATCAATATTCACTACCACGATTTCGATAACAGATCCCTCGCAAACCTGAAATTATTTTTAATAACTCTGTTACCCATCCCAGACAACGAGCCCTCATCAGCACAATCCTACCCCTTTGACCGCCTGAAAACGAGCATGAGCCTGAAAAGCTCGCTGTTGCCAGTTTGGTGAACGGATTAATTTAGCTATAAAAGAATATAGAATATATCGCTCGAAAAAAGCCATCTGAACAAGGCACCCATACAATCTAGCCCGTCTTTGTCCAAAGTTTTTCTTTACAAACTTCTGCTTGGCATTGATGAGGCGAATGGTGTAATCCGCTAGTGCATCAGTCGTTGAGGATGCCCCTCTTATGTGCATCACCTTCACGTTAGGGATGAATACTACTTTACGCCCACATTTCCAGGCTCGCCAGCAAAAATCCATTTCTTCTCCATAAAATGTATAGCTTTCATCGAACCCACCAATCTCTTCAAAGCAATGCCTTTTTATCACCATAAAAGCCCCATCAACATAGTCAACTGCTCTTGCTTTTCTTGCAAACCACCAATTATAGCGAAATGCTGCAATTAGAACGCCATGCCAAATAGAATCAAACATCGCCAAGCTTATGATTGCTTCCCTAAGAGACGAGAAACGTCCATAACTCCTTTGCCAATTGCCATTCGGGTAGATTAATTGTGGTCCCACGATGCAGATTAGTGGATCTTGCTGAAAATGGTCAATCAACATCCGAATGGAAGAATTTGGAATCCACTCAATATCATTATTTGCGATTATTAACATATTTCCTTTAGCGGCAGCCACACCAAAGTTTACACCGCTAGCGTAGCTCTTTTTGGAATTGTCAACAACCCGAATGGTTAAGACCTTATACGCCTCCAGCTTCGCGCGGCATTCTTCACCTAGAGCAAGTCCATTATTCACAACGATTACTTCGCTGACGAGTTCCCTATCTGCGTGACGTTCAAGTGAGATCAGTAGATTCCACAATAACTCAGTATTTCCGTATTGAATTATAATCAATGAAACCCGGGGCGAAGTCATCATCTGCATTTTATGGTCACCTGGTGTCCGTACTTTTAACTGTCTCTACTTAGCATCGTATAGGAATGGACTATGCTTACGAATACAACACCAACCATGCTTACCCAGAAATAACCTAGTTGAAAGACATTAACATCCCATGAGAGGAAGATCACCACATAAAGGTGCGACAACACTGTTATCCTCAATAAAGTCGCACGGCGATTTATCAACAGATGTAACATAGCTGCTGCCATGCCTAGCACATAGGGAAATAATACTATTCCAAAGACACCAAAATCCGCATGTAGCGTACGCAAATACGTCCCCACATTCATACGCTCGGGTGTAAAGTACGGCAACTCGTATCGATTAGGAGGCTCAACAATTCCCAACTTTGCCGCTACACTGAATAAAGGCTTTAGGCAGTAGGCGCCCACGGGACCATTCTCCTCTCCTGCTTTGAGGTATTCACTAAAGACTACCGGAGGGCCGGAAAGGTAGAAATAAATAGATGGAAGAAAGTGTACTTTGGACCTTAAAGTTTCCATAATCGGATCTTCGCTCTCGAACTCTACTATGAGGCCTCTGCTAGAGCTCAGGAAGATAGTCGCTCCTATAAGCACAGCACTAACCAGCAGTAATATAATTAATATATTTTTCGTTCGAAGTTTCGGGTGGGGTGTGAAAACGAAGGATGTGAGGAAGAGAATACTTGCGATTATGAAACCAGCGCGCCCCATATTAGTGAATCCATTTATTGTTATTAAGGCCATCGGCAAAACACTTAGCACTGTGATCTTTCTGGAAAGTGCTGTATAAATCCCAGCAAGGCTACAAGCACTAAAAGCAAACGAACCTATATATGGTATACCTAGATCTAATTCGCCAGCAATTCGATAAGAGTATATCTGGTTAGAATTTGCGATTATAGCTTCAATTCCTCCATATATCAGGATCAAATGCACTAATTGATATATTATTGACAGACTAGCCACAATTGATAAAATAATAATGGCTTTTCCCAAAAATTTTTTTGAAATAGTGGCGCTATTCTGCGAACTATTCTTCATATCATAGATTGGACGGGTAACTGCTACGGCACACAAAACAGTGGCGGAGCTTAGAAAGAGAGTGAACCACGCTATGGAGATAAAGAGCCATGCTTGTGAAATGATATCATAATAATGAATTAATCGCAGAGAATAAAGTCCCAAAACGAGTGTCCATAGTGCAGAATAGATAGTAAGAAAATTAAACCATCGTCTGAATAAAAGGCGACCCAAAATGATCCCAATTATTCCTCCCATGACTATTAAGGATGTACTCATTTGAATTCACTCATTTATTGTTCATTTAATTTACCAGATAGAATAATGGCGCCATAATTATGTGGGTATAACCCAGTTAAAATCGAAGGTACCGAAGGATATGTCCAACATGATGAAGAAACTGCTATAAACTTAGATCCCCTTAGTGAATCGATAAATGGAGTGGTATCTCTAAAATATTTATTCGATAATAATTGCGAATCCCGCAAGCAATCTACGGTTAAGATAACGATATTCATATCAGGTTTGTTTGATGTATCAATAATTTGATCAAAATAATCAAGGTGTATTTGCTTAATTCTTGAATAGAATTCTCTCCGATCCGTTGTTATGTCGTATTCACTATATGCATTTCCTGATATCCTACAAATCAATTCATGTTCTTTTATCTTATATCTAAGATTTTCTTTAATAGTTGGCATCTTCCAAACCATATTGTGATACATCTCCTTGAATGAACTCGGTATTTCTCACATCTCCATCAACCTAAACACCCACGACCACCTAGCCAAGCTGCCTCACTCCCGCATAGCAAGCAATATGGAGCATCAGTTACAACACGGACGCCTTAGTTATCATCCACCAATTACCACCCCAATAATTCCCTGAGATTTATCACTCTTTGTGCCACGCCCCTATCCGTATCATCCAGAACATAATTCCAAGCAGCCCAGGCAAACAACACTAGAAGTCCAATAGAAAAAATCAATTGGAAGACTATGCTAATAGGATCGGAGACCGCCTTTAGTAGGCATGCAATGCACCCAAAGATCAAGAGCCCAACGACGGCAAATTTCGTGCCATTTTCTGCCAATATTGCGGGTGAGAGTCGGTACACTTTGAAGGTAGCTATAAACAGCAAGAATGCATCTAGCGTTACACGCAAAGTCCAGGCACCTGCTGCACCGGCGATGCCAAATTCGCTCACCAAAACCCAAGCCACACCAATATAAACGGGAAGCTCGATCACGTGGAACTTAGCAGGAAGATCTGGCCGTCCAGTCCCTTGGAGGAGAGCATAGGGTGTATGAGCAAGTGAGTTGACAAGCACACCCACCACAAGCACCTGCATAGCAAACGTACTTTCGATCGCGAAATCACTTCCCAGCCATAATTGCAGAATATCTTTAGCATAAACCGCTATTAATACGACGATAGGTCCTGTAGTTATGAGGATATATTTTATCGATCGAGCAAAGAAGATGCCTACTCTCAATCTATCCTTGGCCCCTTCCAAAGAGCTAAAAGCCGGAAATAGAGTCACGGTCAGACTAGCTGTTAGTATCCAAAGACGGGTCACAACCTCATAAGGAGCCGCATAATACGCTACCGCAGATATCGTGAGAATCGAACCGATAAGAAACCTATCCAGATATACCAAAAATGGACCGACTATACTGCTTATCATAACCCATCCGCCAAAAGAAAATAGGCGGAAGAATAACGCAATTGATCCTGAGAAGGTTCTCAGATGGGGTACGATCAAAAAATTTATCGCCACAAAGGTGATCAATGCCCCAAATCTGGCCAACACAACCAATGCCACTATCCCTGGCAAGCCAAATCCTAGATACAAACCCACCACAGGAAGAAGGAACGTTAAGATGCTGGATGGTATAGTTACCGCATTTACAAGGTCAAAACGTTGGGCTGCCTCAATCAAACCTCTGAAGGAGCTAGTTACTAGGACTATCGGGACGGATAGCGCAATCAGGTGGAAAGTATCTTTAGCTTCAGTTATGAGATGCGGTGGTATGTTCAGGACCCGCTCTACCAGCAAGTCGGTGGTACCAAATAGGACGATGGTGCCTATAAGCCCCAGAATTAGCTGAAAACTAACCGCAGTCCATAGGATCTGCGGTACTTGATCCCTTTCGCCCTTCCCCAGGGCCTCGGCTACGAATTTGGTCGTTGCCCTTCCAAGTCCCATATCAAAAATGGTGAAGTAGCCTAAAACCATCCAGGCCAGGGATAAGAGCCCGAATCTATCCGTTCCCAGGCCGTGGACCACATAGGGTATGGTCAATACTCCGACCAGGAGAGGGGCCGTCCGGCCAATCAAGTTGAGGAGCGTGTTGCGAGCTATAAGGCCACCGCCGATCTTAATTTGGCCTGTATCCGTCTTATCCTGCCCGCGCGATGTTACAGCCGCATTTCGGGGGCTCATCGAGCCTCCTCCTTGGTGAGATAATCTCTCAAAACGTATTTCATCCCCCACATCTTTAGTCAGAAGTCACGTAACGTTCTGTTTTCGAGAGTCAATAAGAATGAGCCACCTGGCTCTCCAGCAACTCATAGATCCCATCTATAGAGGACTTCGATTATCATGCTATCGGCGTTCTGAGAGGGACTTTACCTCAACATTTTCATTTTGAACGTTCCTTATGTCGGTTTTTTCCACCGAATTATGACCAAATTTTGCTGTTTGCCCTCTAATCTTAATACTTTTCAGAATTTTTTAACAGCTAACGCTAACCCATCTCTTTGTTGACAAGACCGTGGAGATTATATAAATTATAACCAATAGCTTTGAACATCACCTTTACCGCTGCATTTTCTACTGTTGTGACCATGACATGACCCGACTTGAATATCGTCTTTATTACACTGAAACATCTTTCAACCGGAGATCGCTTCTTACTGATCCTCTCGTTTCGCAAGATATCGTAAATGCCGAGTGGATGTCCCCTGGCCGCCCTCTTTATCGATGCATCATATCCTTTGGTTTTGGCTCCTGAATAGGCTTTGTCCCCATATAGGACTTCTCCTACTTCTGCCAAATCTACCTGGCTATCATGTCGTGATGCGGTGGTCGTCTCGACAGCCCAGATGAACTGATGTTCTGTGTCGACTTTGATATGGGCCTTGTAACCGAAATTGGATTTCTTTCCCTTTGTCGCCCAAGTACCGTCCCTGCTTCTCCTCGTCTTGGCTTCATCTCCACGAGGGACATCTTTCTTCGCATGACCTGGATCAGACGTTATGAATGAAGCATCTTGAATCACACCTTTCTTGACCTCATGCCCTCTAGCTCGAAGCTGGCTTGTGAACTCATCCCAGATGTCATTGTACTTACCAGATTCCTTCAATCTCTTACGAAATGTCCATACTGTAGTGTAATCAGGTATAGTCTCGGTCGTCCCTAAGAAGACTCGAAAAGATATTTTATCCGCTACCTGGAGCTCTAACTGTGGGTCCGAGAGACCAAACATCTCTTGAAGCAAGAGATGTTTTATCAATATAATAATGTTGATATTAAGTATACCTCCTCGTTCAGTATTGTTTTTGTACAGACCATCAGGTAGTCTACCTATAATGAGTTGTCGAGCGTGAAAAACTACAACAGGAGACCTTATCCAACATGGTGGTGCTCGTGAGGGCTGATCGGATACAATCGACCTCCTCGTGCTGCCCATCTGATCTGAGACAGCGAGATCAACTCGATTGCGGTAGACTACCGACCATCACCTATAGGCGAAAATCGTTTCCAATCAACCAATCCTGCTATGGATAATAGCTTATCACCACGAGGCAGGACGTTCTTGTTATATTCGTGCATGATGGAAAAGTCTATGAGTGTTCTCATGCAATATATTATGGATTATATAGTATGTATATATATATATATATATATTTTCATTAATTAGGTTTTCGAAATCCTCTATAGTATAAATAGATCTATTATCAATCGGTTTTTTATTGATTCATCTTAAAACCTTTAGTGCCTCTTTTGCCGTTAACATTTTATTCAGTTTATTAATGAAGATCCTAACTAATTCATCATCGGTGATTGGGTTTTTCTCTTCTGGATCCTTCTTTAAATCAAAAACCCATGCTATTTCATCATGTTTAGAGTATATCAATTTGAATCCCCCAATATATAATGCTTTTTTCTCATATCCATAGCCTGTTGCCTCATTGATTAAGGCTCTTTTTTCACTGCTCTTAAAAACATTTACCCCATCAAAGCTCAGCTTGTGTTTTACTTCCAACAAATCAAGAATGGTTGGAGAGATATCTGTTGTGCTAACCAATTTATCATATTTTTTGTTTGGAAGTTTAGGATTTGATAATATTAGTGGAACTTCAATAAGCTCATTAAACACGTTATGGCCATGGCCAACCCCACAAAACCCTCTTGGATCGTAGAAGTTCTTAGCCTCTAATCTGGCATGTTCCCAAAATTCTTCACCATGATCTGCCGTTATTATAAGAATTGTAGAATCAATGAGTCCGGAGTTTTTTAGAAAGCTATAGAACCCTTCAATCGAATAATCAACATATTTAAGGGCATTATCATAAAGAGTTATTCTATTTTCCTTATACTCCTGGAACCTTCCACCTATCTGCTCTTCTCTCCTTTTGAAGTCCCACGAATTGATGTTAGGACAGTTCTTTACTTCACCAAAGAAATCTCTAAATCCAGCAGGTGGGTTTAAGGGTTCATGCAGGTCACCAAGCTGCACATAAGCGAAAAAAGGTTTATTACCCCTTTTTGAAATCCATCTCTTCAAATCATCAAGTAAATCTTCCGCATTATTATGATGTATATCAGGAATTTTTGAAGGAATAACCCTCCCTTTAAGAGGGTAAAATGCTACATCTATGGCAGTTCTAAAATAAATCCTATATCCTAAAATATAAAAAAGTTCGAATAAAGTCAGTTTATCATTTTTGATCTTTGTTAATTTTAGAGGATTTTCTACATTCTTCAATTTCCCAGTAAGAATAGCACCATGATTATGTGGATATAATCCTGTTAAAATCGAAGCTACCGAAGGATATGTCCAGCATGCTGAGGTGATTGCTTTAAACTTAGATCCTTTAATTGAATCGATAAATGGAGTCGTGTCCCGATAGTATTGATTATATGACAGTTGTGAATCCCGTAAGCAATCGATGGTTAAGATAACAACATTCATATTCGGGTTATTTGATATATCAAGAAATAATTGATCAGCATTTATTTGCTTAATTCTTGAGAAAAAATCATTCCGATCTTTTTTTATATTATATTCACTGTATGCATGTCGAGCTAACTTGCATATTAACTCATGTTCCTTTATTTTAGTGTTAATATGTTCTCTGAATTGTTTCATAGTTCTCCTTAGCCCCTATTTGACAGGTCTCATTTCTTCGTCCGCATCTCCTGAGTGGTCCAGTTCCGCTTCCGTCCCATCCCCGCAGTAGAACTGCGGCGTATTCGTTAAAAGTTAAAAATAATATTTTTAAGAATTATCAGCGATACCAGCATACAACTAATCAAGATATCCTAAAGCCCTTAACCGTTTTTTTACTTCTTCCTCTTCTTCTTCACTGAAAACTGTTTCTTCCTCTTCATCCTTAAGAACTTCCTCCAGCACAAAAGTTACATATTCCTCTACAGATCCAAAATCAGTAGCTTTTGCCC
The DNA here is from genome assembly GCA_001509375.1 of Methanothrix harundinacea. GTDB lineage: Archaea > Halobacteriota > Methanosarcinia > Methanotrichales > Methanotrichaceae > Methanocrinis > Methanocrinis harundinacea_D. The sequence continues at coordinate 12,814 of LGFT01000064.1, forward strand.
GCTCGTCCACCTCGTGATATAGATCTGCCGGCAAATATACAGCTTTTTTTTCACCAACCATGAAAATCACCTGCATTAGTCATCGATTTTCACATGAATTATGTGTTTAGTCAAACTGGCGGCGGCGCACCCCGCAGTAGAACTGCGGGGCATGCTTCGCGCCGCCGCCTTAGTGTCTTTGGTTTTTAAGACGGCCCGCAAACACGTAACCGATAATCCCATGCAATCCTATCTAATCCCTTTGATCAAATTCGAAAAATCTCTTATCCTAGGAGTTCCAAGATTTTTGGAATCTGTACTCCAAAATCCATAATTAGAATGATCCCCGAACGCTCCGATAGCTTCCATCCCATGATCCGATAATACGATCATGGTATCGTCAACATCCTTGGCCATATCGTCCAAATCCCTGTATATCATCTTCATCATCAAGTTGTTCCCAAAATTGAGATGACCTATAACATCGGCCACGCTAAAGTATCCGAGCACAAAGTCGTGATCATGGCCAAGCACATCCATGAACTCCACTTTAATTTTCCTGTGATGCTCAAAAGCGTGATCGTTGTACTCCTTTCTTATGCGACCCTTTTCTTCCGTATCGCCAGCATCGAAGAACGCTTTAAGAAGCTCTCTTTCTTTATCATGCTGAGCTTTGTCGTAACTGAATCCAGGTAGATCTATCACCACGGGATTCTCAAAATTGGAGAAAAACGTATCTTCTAGGTCTATCCTGGTGTTCCACATCTCTTGATCGCCCTTGGCGAGAATCTCCATTTCCATGTTCTTTCCTGTCATGAAAGAACTCCACAACACCATTGTCCTTGGCTCGGAGAACTCAGATATATCTGTTTTACCATAGAATCTCTGCTTCAGATGAGTGCAATTGTACTTCTCTACGAGATTATATTCTAGCGCATCGATGGCAAGTATAGTGACCATTTTCTGCCTCCATTATGATCCTATCCTACGGTGCTATTCCTCTGGGTGCTCTCCGGAGCCAGATAACCCCTCAGTGATCTCCCCCCACCCTCAACCCGATTCCTCAGCACGGATAATGCAGGCATTCTAGTGCCCCTTCAAACAATGTGAACCCATTTTCCCAGAAAAGCCATTGGAAGTCTCTCTTACCGTTTTCCGGCATTATCCTGACACCCCCATAGCGGGGTAAATATATTTTAACTGATTTAATAGAGGCAGACTTGAAACATAATCGGAGGGCCTCCTATCATCAGATCAATTCAGCCCAACGATCTATACTCACAAAAAGCCAATTGCTCGTCTGCAGTCAAATACTTTTCGATCTGAGCATTGCTTTCTGTGTCCAAGCCTCCACCAATCTTATAGACGTATCGGTTGAATCTCTCTAATTGTAGACCATCAATGGGCGAGTACGAAGATTACTTTCCTAACTCCATTATGATACCCGCAGCGCGGGTGTCGTCCGTCCCCAGAACAAAACGGCCTAGCTCTTGCATCTTGCTGAAAGTCTCCACGACTACAGGTTTCTGAGTTTTTATAATGACGTCTGCAACTTCTCGTTCCCTTATCTCGTCAACGTCTTCTCCGATTAGACCAAGAGTGGACGAATCGATAACTTTGTTAATCCTATCCACTTCACACGTTACCTCCTGAGTAGCACACCTGAAAAGAATGCCCATGCCCTTTTTGAAGGGTTTTTTGTCCATCCAGAAAACGTTGGCACGTATCGTGTCGGTCACTGCAGGCATATGCCCATTAGGGTGCACGATGACGTTCCCTCGATCAACGAATAGCTTATCCTCGGTAATTATTCCCGTGCTCTTGCCAGCCCCAGCCTCGGCAACGTTCTCCTTTAGAAACTCTTCTATCGATTTTACTTTGGTCGTTTCGCCGGAAGGGAGCGCTCTGATCTCGTCTCCTGGCCTTACAGTTCCGCTTTCGACCCTGCCGACTACGATTCGCTTATCAAACTTGTACACATCCTGGACCACAAACCTCATCGGATTATCGATGGCGGGCTCTCTAGTCTCGAATGTGTCCAGAGCTTCGAGAACTGTCGGACCATCGTACCAGCTCATGAGATTTGTCCTGCGAGCGACGAAATCGCCTTCCTTGGCGGATATCGGTATTACATAAGATGGACTTATGTCGATCTCTGATAAGAAGTTCACCAGATCCTTCTTAACTTTTTCGAACCTCTGTTGATCGTAGTCTACGAGGTCCATCTTATTGATGACCGCTATTACCTGGTCCAGCCCCAGGAGGCTCAATATATAAGCGTGCCTTTTGGTCTGCTCTTTTACGCCCTCTTCCGCATCTACTATCAGAATAGCGGCCTCTGCCAGCGAAGACCCACTGATCATGTTTCTGAGAAACTCGACGTGACCTGGAGCATCTATGATCACGTAATTCCGTTTATCCGTATTGAAGAAGATCTGAGCGGTATCGATGGTTATGCCTTGGTCGCGTTCCTCTTCCAGGTAATCCATGAGGTAACCAAACTCCATATCCTTGCCAAGGCTCTCACAAATCTGCTGGACCTCCTCTAACTTGTCTGGAGGCAGAGAATCAGTATCGTAGAGCAGTCTCCCTATCAAGGTGCTCTTCCCATGGTCTATGTGACCAACTATCACGAACTTCAGCGAGTCATCCTTCATTCCGAGTCTCCTAAGCTAAGGTTTTCCACAGTGTAAACAATCCTAGTATAACTGTTGCAAGTCCAATGACCAAAGTAAACTTTTCCGCGTTGATTCTCTTGACCGAATAGGCGGATAAAGGTACGGACATCAGAGCACCAACTACGAGATAAGGTGCAAGATTCCAATCTGCTTGTGCACCAAAGACAAAATAGGCGGTTACTCCCACAAGGCATGTGAAGCTCTCGGCAAAAGAGGTTATTCCAACAGAACTTTTGCTCTTAACTCCGCAAAGTATCTGGCCTGAGGTGACCAGAGGTCCGTATCCCCCTCCAGATAGCCCTTTGTTAAAAGAAGCCAACGCTCCAAGACCTACGATCTTATTCCAAGAGAAGCTACATTCTGTATTGCGTTTCGCTAAGATGAGAACCCCCATCGACAAGACGATGATCCCTATGATCAGTTTCAGATAAAACTTGGGCAGGTTTATAGCCACAACGACCGCTACTACCGCACCAACGAAGCTGCAAAGAGCCAAAACCAATGCTACCCTCGAGTCGATAGATTTTGGCATGTAGCCTAGAGCACCGAGCCTTTTGACCATTTCATGTTCTGCATCGTTTCTGAAATCTAAGGTTACATTACCAACACGATGATGCATTATCGCGGCAGATAATCCAGTAATGAACTCCGAAAGAAGTATGGCAGGCACAACTTGTAGTGGCGAGTAGCCTGCCAGTAATAGAATGGGCGTTAGGGTTGTGCCATACCCCATGCCCAACGTCGAGTCTATATATTCCGCAAAGAACGCAACAACCAATACCCAAAGAAGGGCTAGCTGAACTGTGGTCGGATCTATCAAATCTAAAAGCATCACATATACCCCAGAGCTCGCAACTTCTGCATCATGTAGGCCCGCTCTTTATCCTGAGCCCTACCGCTTCTTTCAGAGATCTTCGTGGTCCTAAGCTCTTCAACAACCTTGTCGATCGTATCGGCGTCGGAATAAACTGGGTTGCAACAGGTTTCGCACCCTATGCTTCGGTACCGTTTTCCATTCTTTGCAAAATAAAGCTCGACGACAGGCAAGCTTTCTCGTCTTACGTACTCCCAAATATCGCGCTCAGTCCAATGAAGAAGTGGATGAACCCTTATGTGCCCTTCTCCTTCCTGTTTGTTTTTAAACTGATCCCACAACTCAGCAGGCTGATTTTTGTAATCCCACTGAAATGACTTATCTCTAGGAGAGAAGACCCGTTCCTTTGCTCTTATTCCGTGTTCATCTCTCCTTATCCCCAGAAGCAATGCTTTAAACTTGTGTTTATCGATGGTCTGTTTCAGAGCTTCGGTTTTTAATCTCCCGCAACATGTGAGCTTATCCCCGCTGTTCGGCCCGATTCCAGCCGCTAGGGCCTCTTCATTCTTGCCCACTATAAGCTTTAAATTCCAATTTTTTGACCATTCATCTCTGAAATCGTAGATCTCCCTGAACTTGTAGTTGGTATCAATATGCAACGCTGGGAAGGGAACTTTTCCGTAAAAGGATTTTCTGCAAAGATGCACCAGTGTCGTCGAATCTTTCCCTATGCTCCAAAGAACCGCTATGTCTTTAAACTGTTTATACGCCTCTCGTATTATGTAGACGCTCTGACTTTCCAGCCTGTCCAAATGATCCATTCTAGTCCTCCGCTCAAATATATCCCAATTTTTCAAGCCTCTTTTTTATGGCTGTGATCTCTTCCTCAGATAGCTTAGAATCTTCATTTACCGGGCCGCACGACGCTAATGTTCTCATGACAAAAACGATGAACTCCGTTACGCTTGAGAATCCAGTTCCTACTACCATCTCTTGGAGATTCTCGTATAGTTCTCGAGGTATCTTTATGGTTACTTTATCCCTCATATGACACTCCGTTTGGAGTGTCATCGGAGTATATAAACATGTCCCTAGATCATACAACTCACCCTAAAAGTATCCTGCCCGTTTTATTTAACATCCTACAGCTCTGTTGCAGATGATTCTGCCACAAGTTGATGGAATCATGTCCGAAAGCTTGTGGTAGGACTTTCAATGTGACTAGAAGAACTTCCGCAGCGCCCATTCAGGAACGTTGACGTACTTATGAACTATTTTGATGAACAGTTCCTCTTGCTGGTGGCGATCCATCCCGTAATCGTCATCAACTCCTGAATTTTCTATATCCAAAGCTATAAGTCTAATCTGAGCTTTGGCCAGTTTAAATTCTTCTTTCAAAGATGTGATAATATTTATGTAAAACCCGATGCGGCGTGGCCGTTCTGAGGATAAGTTCTTAACCAGACCGCACTCGGTACAGTACGGGTGAGGTTTCAATCCCCGTTCCCGCCCCTGGTAATAATAGGGCACCCATACCTTCTCTTTGGTGCCGCAGCTAACGTGATCACATTGAGATCGCAAAGCTTCCCTCCAGATGGGTTTTATGCCAGACCGTTTTCGTCATGAATTACAGGCCCTGTAAAAACACTTCATCTACATGAGGATCGGTGAGCATCTCGCGATCCTCAGCTATCCGAGGAGCCAGATGGACGGAAGAGGGAGGAAACGCTCCTCTGGCCCCATCCACCGCCATCACTCGACCGGCCTCCGAAGCCTCTCCCTCATGAAAGCCGCCAAGACCCCCACCATCAAGCCGAGCATCCCCGCCACAGCTATCATCAAGACCTTCTTCGACTCTATGGGGGCGATGGGCTCCCTCGTCTCCTGGACCACATCAAGATGCCTCAAGAGGGTCAACTGCTTTTCCAGCTCCAGCTCCCGGTCTAAGAGGGTCGAACGCCTCGATTCCCCGCCCTGCAAGTATTCCAGCGTCCTTGAGATCCGCAGCTCCTTATCTGATGTAGACGTCATTGGAAGGTCCTCGATGCTCCTCAATACCTCACGAGTTTGGCCGAGATCCAGCTCCGTCGTCTCCAGCCGCATCTTTATGTTCGCCAGGCTGTCGGAAAGGATCTTTTGTTGTCTATTGTAGCTCTCCTCGCTCATCTGGCTGAAAAGCTGGACTATCGTCTCGACGATCTCCTTTCCTTCCTGCTTCTCTTTGGTCTCCGCCGAGATCACAATAAGGCTGGAAGAGCCCTCCACCGGCTCAATCTCAATCCTTCTCTTAAACGTCCTGAACTCTTCTGGGGGCACCTCAAAATCGAGCTCGTCGATGACGTCCAACATGTATTCGTCGCTCTGCATGATCGCCGTCGCTGAGTCCTGGCTTGCATAGATCGGATCCCCAAAGTTGCCCAGGGCGACGATGGCCGAAGACCTGTAAGAAGGCGACATGACGGCGAAGCTTATCACCCCCGCGACCAGGACGAAGATCGCGAATATTCCAATAATCATGTAGCGATTCTTCCAGAGAACCCGGAATATATCGCTCAGATAAATCTCATCCTCCATTATTTGACCTGCCTTGCACTTTCACTCTCGTGGATCTTGGCGCTTATAACTGTTTCGTCTGTGGATACATTATGTAAATCAGTCCTGCTATCGCCAGTTGATAAGTTGTTTAAGACCTCAGGGAGCTTGTGTAGATGCAAGCTTAGGTCAGGGATAAAAATGGCGGAGAGCGGAAGTTGCTAAAAGGAGGAGATGCAGGCGATCCTTCCATCAAATGGGGACAACGATAATATACATTGTGACTTCTATTCGCCTTTCTGGAGGTTGAAATGAGGAACAAAAGGATCGTTGTAACCGGTGGGGCTGGCTTTATCGGATCGAATATAGCTCGCCGGCTTTGTGATGAAAATGATGTCATCATCATCGATAACCTGCTTACGGGAAAGTACGAGAACATATCAGATATCGCTGATCGAGTCAGGTTCGTGCGGAAAGATATTAAAAATTTGGATATGTTAAGAGAGGAGTTTGAGTCTGTAGATTACATTTTGCACCAGGCAGCTATCCCATCGGTTCAGCGATCTGTAGACGACCCCATCGGTACCAACAGGAACAACGTCGAAGGCACTCTGAACGTCCTGGTCGCCTCTAGAGATTGTGGTGTCAAGAGGGTGGTCTTCGCGTCATCTTCATCGGTCTATGGGGATGATCCCGAGCTTCCGAAGAAGGAGACCTTCACACCAAAACCCATGAGCCCTTATGCCGTTACAAAACTGGCAGGCGAGCATTACTGTAATGTCTTCTACGAATTATACGGGCTAGAGACCGTCGCTCTAAGGTACTTCAACGTATTTGGTCCCGGTCAGGATCCTAATTCTGACTACGCTGCTGTAATCCCGAGGTTCACAAAGGCTCTCCTAAGCGGCGATCAGCCTGTAATTTTCGGCGATGGAGAGCAGACAAGAGACTTTGTCTTTATCCAGGATGTGGTGAGGGCGAACGTGCTGGCTTGTCTGTCAAAGGTCGCTGCTGGAAAAGTCTTGAATATCGCGACAGGAAAGGGCATAAGCTTGAACCAGCTTTTAGATGTTATGGCTAAGGTTACGGATCTGAAGATCAGCCCGATATACGAAGATCCAAGGGCAGGGGACATCCGGGATTCTGTAGCTGACATCTCAAAGGCAAAAGATATTCTCGGATACGAACCAATGGAGGGGATGGAGAACGGGCTGAGAGCTATGCTCTCAGAGGGCGTGATTGAAGCCTGAGCCTCGAAGCCGTAGCCTCGTTCCGACCAAGGCCGCACTCTGGGAGATGGATATAATGAAAACTAATTTTGCATGTGGGGGGGGAAGGCGGTCTCTGGGGTGAATATGAGTCTCAAATGCAAAGGCTTATTGAGACACCTATCACCCGATTTGCCTTGGCGATGAAATTCAGACTATAATGAACTTCCAACACCTCCGCCATATCTCCTCCAACTCTCAGCAATATGGTTGCATATTCTACAGACCAGTCTAAAACCTCGCGAACATGTAAATCGCAATCAATCCAAAGACGGCTTCAATCCCGATCAAGGTCGATACCAGGTATCGCTCACTGATCCCTCCGGAAAACTTCATAATCCACTGGCATAAACTCACTGGCTTTGAGTTGGGGCAGTAGAGCTTTCCATCTTTATAATCTCCCCACCATCCCTTGCTCGGAAAGCGATTAGCGGCCTTGATCAGGAAGTCGAGGAAGTAAGGGATGATAACGATAACCCCGGCGGTCTCAAAGTTGCCCAAGATGACTGCGGCGGCGATCACTCCCCCTATCGATAGGGTTCCAACATCTCCTATTAAGATTCTTGCAGGATAACGGTTGTAACAGAGAGCGGCCAGGAGCGCTCCCAGCATGGCCAAAAGCAGGACCAGGGAAGTGGTCTCATTTATGGTATAAGCTATAACGGCCAAGGATCCTATGGCGGCGATTCCCATCCCTACCTCCAGGCCGTTGAACCCGGCTAGCATATTTACAGCATTGGCTGCACCCGTTACGCCGAGGGGTAGCAGAATCAAGGGATAAAATATCCCAAAGTTGATCGGTCCCAGACGGGGAATTTGCATCACAGTCATCCCCACATTGATGGATACTAATGGAAGGGCGGCAAATATCGGCGAAAGTGCCTTCAATCCTTGATTCATGTCGAATAGATCGTCCAATATTCCTATGTAAGCAATGATCAGGACAGTAGCTAGTGCGGCCAAAAGTTCCACGAGATCCAGACTAACAACCTGATCAAAGAAGCTCTCATAAGCTACTGCCAGGAGCATCCCACCTCCGAATCCAGCGACGATCCCCAACCCACCCATCTCGGGAACTTCAGGTGTTCCTGGCTTGTTAACGTCCTTGCCGATGATCCCTGCTTGTCGCAGTTTGGGGATTAATTTGAAGATGGTCCAGAATGCGACGATGAAAGAAACGAGAAAAATCATTATAAATAGTTCCATAGGAGTCCCTCATATTTTAGCATCAATAATATTATAACCCCAAACCCCACCATCAGACCATTGTAGCCTGCCAACATGCTGAAGGCTTTTGAGGCCCCACGATGCCGATAGAGACCCCCCATCTCAGGCACCTGGGGTTTTTCGAGCTTGTTCATGTCTCTGCAGACAAGCCCTATCTCGGGGGCCTTCCGGATCCACTTGCGCGTGGCTACCCACGTCGCCATGAGGCCTACAAGGACGCTGTAATATAGAAAGAAATCCATTTAATCTCCCAAAACGTTCACTATAACCACATATCAATCTTTCGAAGCAGAGCACATCGGGCCTGAAAAAAAATTCTTGACATCCTCGCTCTTCACAAAACTTCTTTAGCTTTTATTCCATCCTGAAGATCTTCGCGCCCCATCGTAGAAAAGACGGCCTCAATGCCCGCAGAGCGGAGTTTTTGCGGCATGATATTTATGGCACCTCAGACCGAGGCTGGCAGACGATCAGTGAAAAGTCGCTTGCTATTTCTTTTTGGGCTAAGAGCGCGTCCTCAACCTCGAAGCAGAGCTGTAGCCATTTATGAATATCAGGGCTATCCTCCTGGAAATTCCAGGCGATATCACCGAAGAGCGGATGGAGGAGGGTGCCACCGTAGTCCCGCCGTTCGACGATATCAAAATATTTTCCCAAGCAGGGAACGATCTTGTCAGATTCGACAGCCTCCGAGGGATCGGCGAGCATCATGCTCAACCGGCTGGGACGATGGACGCGCTGCTTGAGGTTCTTATCTTGCCAGCGAACTCGGTAACGCGGCGGCAGAAGCGAGAGCAGCGCATTTGCAGCCTCCAGCTGTCTTGCGGTCCATTGGAATCGTGCCGGTCCGATGTACTCGTTGAGCACAAAATAGCCGCCAGGCTTGAGGGTCCGGTGAACGTCCGCATACAGCGATTCTATCGGCGCAAAATGATGTAACGATTGATCGCCGAAGACCACGTCGTATCGGCTGAGGGGCCAATCGAGCCTGTAGACGTCACCGACGTGAAAGTGAACGTTGGCCGTTCCGCGAGCCCTGGCATCGGCTTGGGCGATGGCAATGCGCTCTGGGGAAAGGTCGTAGGCGTCTAGGCGTGCAAAATTGCCGAAACCGGCCCATCTCAGCTCTTTATGACCTTTGCCGCAGCCCAAGGAAAGCCCCGCTAAAGGACCTTCTGCCAGATACTTGCGCGCCCCCTCAGCATGCGTCGAAGCAGCTGCAAGATCCGGCCGGAGCGGAAGGACGATGCCAGGTGGGCAAAATCTTGGAAATTAACGAGATTGTTGAACATCTCTCACGATCATCTCAACCTGAGAATCTTGTCCTTCGAATATTTAAGGAAAACCGTAAGAACAAGAACAGAATACATTGATCGCTGGTTAAGAAGAAAATCGAGGTGAATAAGCGATATCAGCTTCAATTCCGACAGACTTGAGCTGATCAAATCAAAGCGACATCGAGCCTCCATTGGCCATCGGTCGAGATATGTGTGAGGTTTGGGATTCAAGAGTTCCCTCTCCCTTTACCAAATTTATGTAAGATAAAATCTTTTGATTTTCTCATAAAGCTTATTGGGCCTTCAGCAGCTATTATACGAAAACCTTCTAATGATCGCTCATAGAAAACGCGACGATCAGAACCCTCTGGGATCACACGACGATTAAAACCTTTATTGAATTTCATAAAAATCTGCTTGAGAACGCTACTTTGTAGATCTTCAATTATGTGATCCTTCATTTCAAGATCCATTTCATATGCCCTCATTTGAGCCTCTAAGCCCGATATCTGCAATTGGAGATTCTGAATTTGATAAGTCGCCAGGTTCGAATCCTCGTCAGTCCTCAGCTCATGGCTATTTCCTGACGGCAATATCTCTCTCAAATTCTGGATGTGTTGCTCCAACAATTCCATATCTTGTGAGACCTTTTGGGAATAATTTGGAGGATCTCTCAACAAGGCATCAAATGAGATTCTCATCTCATTAAAATTGGTGAACGTATAACGCTCCAACCCACGGTCCTTCATGAAATATAACATTTTTTCATCGTAATTGAACAATATAAATGGGACCTCATGTCTATAAGAGAAGATTCCACCATGTAGGGAGCAGCTTATAAAATAATCTAATTTTCCAATAAATGTAAATATCTCTGTGGGGCTCATCACTGGAACAAGCACAGAGTTCTCGATCTTCAAGCTCAACTTTCTCAGATATATGTAATCTTGCCTATAATGGGTAATGGGCAGAAGATAAACTTTATAAGGCAGAGAAGAGATCCAATCCACAAATTGCTTTTCTTCTTTTTTATTAAACATGTCTGGTATCAAATGCACACCTAAGCTTGGCTTTTCAGGCATTATCGGCAGGCATTCCAGATCATCCAGCAGCATAGTAGTGCAGGGGATGACATGAACATCTCTTTTAAGGTAAGATAGTCTCTCCCTGTCCCAGGAGCTCCTCACTGTGATATACTTGTAATCATTTAGATACGCCAAATCATCTGGCGAGCCTGAAATACCCGCCGCATTAAGAATATGCTTTCCGCGAACCTTAAATTTATCATAGAAGAAATGCGGGCTCGGCCTGATGAGATGGCCACCACCGATTATGATCGTTTCGTAGTCGTCTGGATTGAAGTTGCCGGGGAACAATTCGTCAAATTCAACGCCGATACCGCAAAGTATTTTTTTTATGCTCAATCCAATTGCAACATCTCCCGTATTTCCGCTGATCATCGATTCGAAGATGCTTTGCCCCTGTGAGGCTCTTTGCCGCGTGCGGAGTTGAAAACTAAAGCATTCGACCCGTTCAGAGAGCTGGCGTAGAGGGGGCTTTGAGGGAACTTGCGCCCACCTGGAAGGCAAGTGGCCCCTAATAGGATAGAAAAGGCTCGCCTTCAGCTGATGTGCTAAAAACGATGACGAGAACGGATCGGGAAAAACGTATGATCAGCGTAATAGTGCCAAATTACAACGGAAAGAGCTATCTGAAACGCTGTCTCACCTCAGAGAATCCAAGGGGGATTTCATTCTCACTCTCAATAACGACACATGGGCAGACGAACATTTTGTGGAGCGCCTGATAGAACCCATGAACGACAGAAGTGTGGGCATGTGCGCATCCAAGATGCTCTTGCCCGACGGCAGGATAGACTCCACCGGAATCTGTCTTTCCAGGAGCGGCGCGGCCTGGGACCGGGGAGCTTTCGAGCCAGATAAAGGCCAATATGATCAGCAAAGGGAAGTTTTCGGCCCTTGCGCCGGAGCCGCTCTTTACCGAAAGCAGATGATGGACGAGATAGGCCTTTTCGACGAAGATTTCTTCCTTTATATGGAGGACGTGGACATGGCTTTGCGGGCCAGACTTGCCGGATGGAGGTGCATCTATGTTCCAGAGGCCGTAGCCCATCACCATCATGGGGGAACCGCTGGAGTGGGCACAGATCTGGCGGTATATTATGGAAACAGGAATCTGATATGGTACGTGGTCAAGGGATTTCCGGCTGGCATCTTGCTATCATCGCTGCCATGGATAATTGGGAGAAACCTTGCGGTGATACCGTACTACGCGCTGCAGGGCCAGGGAAGAGTAATCCTTAAATCGAAGTTGGACTCTCTTTTGGGGTTGCCCGGCGTCTTGAAAAAGCGTAGAACTGTGTTGCGCAAAGTAAAGGACTCGGAGATAAAAAGATTCATCAGAACCTGGAGCGAGATGAAGAGGCCTTAAATGTGGTTTATAGAGTACAGGGAGCTTATCGGCATCCTCACAATTAGCGACCTCAAGGTCAAGTACCAGAGTTCGATCCTGGGATTTGCCTGGTCGCTTCTGAATCCATTGCTGATTATGCTGGTTCTCTATTTGGTCTTCAGCAACGCCTTTAAAGAAGTCCAAGACAACTTCGCCCTATATATTCTGATAGGCATCGTAAGCTGGCGCTTTATGGCCAACGGCACGACGTCAGCCATCACCTCCATCGTGGGTAAGCCAAGCCTTGTGAACAAGATCTACATACCCAGGCAGATCCTGGTATTCAGCGTCGTCCTCTCCAGCTTCATCAGCTCCGTCCTGGAATTCCTGGTCCTGGTGCCGTTGCTGCTGATACTGGGGGCAGGGATCTCCCCTTACATCCTCCTCTTCCCGCTTATCCATTTAATTTACTTCGTGATGATCTACGGCATCAGCCTGGCACTGGCTGCCCTCTACGTCTACTACAGGGATCTGAGCCAGATATGGAGCGTATTTATTCAGATGGGTTTTTTCCTTTCGCCCATAGTCTATCCCCTCTCAACAATTCCTCAGCAGTACATGCAATGCTACATGCTGAATCCGGTTACAGCCATAATCCAGATGTACCGCAGCACCCTGCTGTACCATTGCCTCCCTTCATCTTTGGAGACGGCTGCGGCCATAGGAGGCGGCATAGTGATGATGCTCCTCGGATCTGCG
>LGFT01000113.1 GCA_001509375.1 Methanothrix harundinacea
ACGTGATAGACGCCCGCCACCATCCCATCTCTGTCGATCAGGAGGATGGTGGGGTTTGAGAATCCTCCTTCGAAGTTGGTGAAGTCGACGTACTTGCTGGCGATCTCGTAAGGCTCGAAGTCCTCGGCCCAGATCCAGCTGACGTCGGCGTCCCACCAGCTCTGCGAAAGGGTCATGCCGTCTTTTGAGTAGGGGTTCTTCCGGACGTTCAGGGTTATGAGGTTCACGTCGGGCTTATTCTCCACCAGCCGTTGAAGCTCGCCGATCTGGGCGGCCAGGGTCTTCTCACACTCGACGCAGAGCGGGTTTTCTATGTTCGTTATGTGAAGGACGACCACCTCTCCCTCAAAGTCGCTCAGGGAGAAGTTTACACCATTAAGGTCCGCAGCCTCGAAGTCGGGTGCCGGGATCGGCTCCGCGCTAGATCCGAGGGTCGAATTCAATGAGAAGAGGGCGACGAGAACGATTATAAGGGTTAGTGATACTACAATTAAAAAATGTTTGTGATCAGATCTCATCTCCGATCACGCGTCCCAGTCCCCGACGTTCTCTTCGTGATAGTCGATGGCGTCCTCGACATAGGATCTGACCCAGTCTTCACCGGTATCATCTTCGGCGCTGTGCCATCCGACCACGACATTTCCATCCTCATCCTCAACCAGAGTGATTATGATAGTCAAGGGGATGTACTGCTTTCCTCCGTTGGGATCATATACGTCGAAGAGCCTGACCGCCTTCTCGTTGCTGGGTTCAGATATCAGGTTCTCGTAGGCTATAGATTCTTCGCCGACTTCCTCCAAAACTGCATCGGAGGCAGCCTCCTGGTCTATGCAGGCTTTGCAGTTGGTGCTGTGGTCCAGGATCAGGACCGGCTTTTCTTCGAGTTCGTCCAGGACCCACTGGGGATGGTCGACCTCGGAGCCCGCGTCCGGATGCTGGTCGGGATAGACGGTCCACCAGTCATCGGTCCGGACCCGACGGAGTACTCTGCTGCCGATACGGCGACTACGAGCCCCGCCGCCATGATCGCGCCCATAACCAGGGCAGAAAGTTTAATCTTGGTCAGATGCGTTATGCTTACCAACTCCCACATTTGTTTTGATCTTAACCCCACTTTTTCTCACACCACAGATCGAAAGCTTCAGCCGACCGCATCTATGCCGCGGTCTTGGGCCCATATATCCACAAAGTTGGATCTCTAAATACATCGGATTTGGCCCATCTGGCCGAAGCAATCTCTTGGAGGACGACGCTCGTATATAAAGATGTTGGATATTTCGATCCATTGCCATCAATTAACTAAATATAATATCTATTTTACGGCGAAATTATGCCATATATACCAGATATGGCATTAGTTTGAGCTACAGAATGAAAACTAATAATCACAATCAGAATTAAACTGCCAGATACGTGTGCCTGGAATGAAGGCGGATGGAATCAACAATCTTATATATCGAAATGATTTGATATGACTCTGAGTTGAAAGGCTTATGTGCTGGCCTTCTGGCAAAAGGAGATACGGCGATGCAATGCCGTCGGGAGAATAGAGTGCAGATGAGATGCGAGATATGCGGCAAAGATTCGGATAGCCTCTTCAAGGCGAAGCACCGGGAGAGGGGGCGGGTGAAGATATGCGAGGAATGTCTGAAAAAGGAGACGCAGATGCTCCTTGCCTCCGGTGGGTGCTCTTGCTGCTGAGCTGATAGGTATGACGCAAGCAGTAGAACCTGAACCCCTGGATCAGTGCGTTGAGAGGCTGGCGAGGCTGACGGGAGACCGGTGCAAGGCCAAGAATGCGGCTCGAAAGCTTCAGACCTTCACCGAGAGCATAGACGAGGCCGCTCTGGCTGCCGAGGCCGAGGTCTTCAAGGCGATGTCCGACCCCTTCAGGCTTGCGATCCTCTCCCGATACCGTCTCTCCGAGGGGGCGGTCATCGAGATGATGAACCTGGCTGGGCTGATGGTGGATGGATGAACGACCCTCTGCTGATATAAGTGTTTGAGATCGATGAACCAGAAAAAAAACGAGATAGAGAAAGAAAGCGCCAGGCTCCCTCTTTTGAGCAGATTTCTTACGGTCTGGATCTTCGGGGCGATGATCCTGGGGATCGGGATGGGCTACTTCTTCCCGGGTGTCTCGGAGCTGATAACCAGCTTCTCGGTGGGAACCACATCGATCCCCATCGCCTTCGGCCTCATCTTGATGATGTACCCGCCCCTGGCCAAGGTGAAGTACGAGGAGCTGGGTGAGGTCTTCAGGGACACGAAGGTTTTGGGCCTCTCCCTCTTTCTGAACTGGGGCGTGGGGCCG
>LGFT01000065.1 GCA_001509375.1 Methanothrix harundinacea
GGAGAGCTTCCGCCCAACGCCCTGAACATGCCCGCCATATCCGCCGAGACGATGGCGGTGATGAGCCCCTTCATGGACCTCGTGGAGAAGATGGGAAAGCTAGCGGCCCAGCTCGGCGAGGACGGTTACGAGAAGCTGGAGATCGTCTACGGCGGGACCGTAGCCGAGAAGGACACAAAGCCGGTCACCATCTCGGCGGTGAAGGGCTTTTTGGAGGCGGTGGGCCACAGCGCCAATTTCGTCAATGCCCTGGTTAAGCTGAAAGAGTGCGGGATCGCCCTCACCGAAAGCAAGACCGAGTCGACTAATGGGTACAGCAACCTCATCACCCTAACCCTCTCGGGCCCGAAGGGATCGGTATCGGTCTACGGTACCGTCTACGGCAAGAAGGAGGGGCGGATAGTCCAGATCAACGAATACCGGGTCTACGTCCCCACTGAGGGGTACATGATCATGGCCACCCACGAGGACAGGCCGAATATCATCGGACCCTGTTGCGTCGTCCTCGGCGAGGATCAGATCAATATCGGTGGGATGCACGTCGGCCGAAAGCCCTCGGGCGGGGAGCAGATCATGGTCCTTAACGTCGACCACCCCGTCTCCGACGAGACCCTCAAAAAGCTGGCGGAGGTTTCAGGGGTCATAAGGGCGAAGCTGATAAAGCTATAAATTGAGCTTCAGGAGAGGTCGGCTTTCATCCTTCTGACCAGCTCCTCCTTTATCTGGTCGCTCCGGTCGCCGCCGCAGACCGCTCCTCTGACCCCGATGATGTCCGGAGCGACCCGTCTCAAAAGTTCCAGATCTTTGAACTTTATGGTTCCCGCAATCGCCACCTCCATCCCCAGGTCGTGGCCCGCCGAGATGAACTCGATGATCTCCGATTCGGTCATGAACTCGAAGGTGGTCCTCCCGTCCTTTATGGCGGTGTCCACCATTACCACGTCGGCCCCGCACTCGGCGGCGACCTCCGGGAGGGCCATCGGCGAGATCGACCCGACCCGGGCGTGGTCGGAGTAGGCTGCTGCCACCAGCTTCTTCTCGGCGTCGAATTCTTTGACCGACCTCACAATGTGGCTGAGCATATCCCTGGCTTGCTCCTGTGTTTCGATCTTGAGGAGGCCCACCTTGATGTAGTCGGCGCCGGAGAAGGCGGCGCCCAGGGCCGCGAGGCTGGCGGTCCCAGGCTTGTAGTCGAAGTCGCCGATGGTGGCGCTGACAGGAAGCTTTCCGGCCGCGACCCCGGCGACGGACCTTATGACCCATGGGAAGTTCGCCCCGAGGGACCCCTCCTTGGGGTTTTTGACGTCCAGGATGTCCGCGCCTCCAGCCATCGCCGCCTTCGCCTCTTCGATATTTATCGGACTGACCAACAACCTCATATCGTCTCATCCTCGTTTTGTAAAATCATGACGCGCTGCGTCTTTGTCCTCGACCTATTTAACGGTTCGGCGGTCCACGCCGTTCGGGGTGAGCGGGAGAAATACCAGCCTATCGCCGCGAAGAGCAGGGTCGTCGGAACCTCAGACCCCCTCTCGATCCTGGAAGTCCTCCGGCCGAAGGAGGTCTATGTCGCGGACCTGGACAGAATCACGGGCTCCGGAGAGAATCTGGATCTCATCTGCGAGATCGCCGGAAGGGCTGAGACGATGGCAGATGTGGGGATATCATCATTCGGAGAGCTGGACCTCCTGCTCCACACTTGCAAACCGGTCCTGGGTACTGAGACCGGAGCCCTCTCTCTCATCGAGAGGGCGTCGTCAAAAAGAGGGATCGCAGTGAGCGTGGACCTCTTCGGCGGCGAGGTCCTTGCCCGCGACCCCTCTCTAAAGATCCCGCCCCTAGACCTGATCTGTGAGCTGAACCCCTTTCCCATCAGGGAGATCATCCTCCTCTCCCTAGACCGGGTGGGAACTTCCATGGGTCTAGATGAGGTTTTTCTCCGAAAGGCCGCAGATCTCTCCGATCATCCCGTCCTCCTCGGCGGCGGTGTAAAAGACGAGTCGGACCTCGACCGGCTGGAGGATCTGGGATTGGCTGGCGCCCTGGTCGCGACGGCGGTCCACGACGGGAAGATCTCCCCCGACGCGGTCAGAAGATAGAACCCAAACAAGGTGTCGAGATGACGGGGGCCATCGACGGCCAACCCGTCGAAGGTCCACGATGGATCTGTTCTAGTGCTTTTTTCATATTGTCAGGAGGGCGTGGAGGAGTGTCCCGACGATCGTCGCCGCCAAGACCATGATCAACGCAGACCTGGCGGTATTTTTCAGCCCCAGCTCCTTCATGAAGACGACGAAGGTGGCAACACATGGGAAGTACATGGCCAGGACGACGGAGGCTACGACGAGCTGGCCCGCCGTCATCCCCAACGGTGCCAGCATCCCCACGGCCACGTCTTTTCTAAGAAACCCGACGATCATCGTCGCCGCGGCCTCCTTCGGGAGGCCGAAGAGGCCGCTAACTATCGGCTGGGCGAGGCCTCCGACGAGATCTACGACCCCGGCGATGAAGAGGACGTTCATCAGGAAGACCCCCAGGAGGACGTAGGGTACCGCCTCCTTCAGGAAGTACTTCGACCTCATCCATGTCTTCTTGAAGAGGGCTCTGCCGTCGGGTATCCGGTAGGGAGGGATCTCCAGGAAGATCTCCGGCGACTCGCCGCCGATGATCCGGGAGAGGATGAAACCGGCGGATATGAAGACGAGAAATAGAGTCCCGTAGACGATGGCGATGTACCGGAGGCCGAAGGGGCCGAGGAGCCCCCAGATCATGGCGTTCTGGGCGGCGCAGGGGACGGAGACCGCCATCAGGGTAGCGGCGAGGTACCTCTGCTTCGGCGACTCGAGAACTCTCGTGGCCATCACCCCTGGAACGTTACAGCCGAGGCCCAGGATGCAAGGGACGATGGCGGCGCCGTGGAGGCCGACTCGGTGCATCAGGGCGTCGACCAGGACGCTGATCCGCGGAAGGTAGCCGACGTCCTCTAGGACCCCCAGAACGATGTAGAAGGGGATGACGAAGGGCATAACCATCCCCAGGGGGACGTAAAGGCCGGTAGTGAGGAGGCCGAAGGAGGTCTCGATCTCCGGCGAGGTCCCGATGAGGATGTCGCGGAGGATGCCGGTGGTATGCTGGCCCACGACCTCAGTGACGAAGGACCCGTAGACGGCGAAGATCGGGTCGAGGATGGTGCCGATGAGAAACTCCCCCAACCTGATGATCCCTGCGAAGGAAAGGTAGAGGACGAGGAGGCCGAAGGGTATCCCGAGGAGGGGCTTTATCGTCGCCTCCTCGAGCCTCTCCAGGATGGTGGGGTGCTTGTGGACTACCCGCTGGGTCCTCTCGACGATCTCGCCGACCCGGGCCCACCTCTGGTCCGCGGACTCGAACACCACTGGGGGCGGGACCCTAGCCTCTGGTATCGCCCGGACCAGCTCTCTTATTCCCTGGCCGCTGACGGCCACCGCTGTCAGGACCGGGACGCCGAGCTCCCGCTCCAGAGCCTCTACGTCTATATTTATCCCGGTCCGAGACGCCACGTCCCAGAGGTTGAGGACCACCACCGTCGGAAGGCCCCGTTCCAGGATCTGGAGGGTAAGGTTCAGGTTTCGCTCGAGGTTGGTGGCGTCGACGACGTCGACGACGACGTCCGCCCCCTCCTCGAAGATCTCCCTCGTCACCTCTTCGGCCCTGCAGGAAGGCTCCAGGGAGTAGACCCCCGGAGGATCGATCACCTCAGCGCTCTCTCCACCGAGGGTGGTCTTGCCGAGGGTGTACTCGACGGTGGTTCCCGGGTAGTTTGAGGATATCACCTCGATCCCCGTGAGCCTGGAGAATACTACGCTCTTTCCGACGTTGGGGTTTCCCATCAGTATTATCTTCAAAACCGGAGGCTCCCATCTAATTTTAGGATCATCGGATGTGATCGGACGCGGTCAGATCATCTATGATCGGACCGGAACTCGGAAGGTCTGGCTCGGTCTGTCGGAGCAATCTCTTATATCGCTTTTGGCCCATCGCGTTTTGACCCTTGTTTTCCCTTACCCAATTTTACCCTCCTTTGCCTCTTCTGTCTATCAGGTCAGATTTATCAGAGATGAAGGCGCTATGAAGCGACATATGGGATACGACCACAGGCGTCACGCTGGAAATGCCGGGGACCTCTGGAAGCACCTGGTCTTGGCCGAAACCGCTGGCTGCATCTTCGAGGCCGGAATCCAAGTCTACGTCGAGAGCCACGCCGGACATCCCGAATACGCCCTTTCGCCCGGGGGCGAGTGGGAGGGTGGCATCGGAAGGCTCTGGCCCCATCGTGAGGAGCTGGCTCGATATTCCTACTTTCAGATTCTTGAGGATTTGAACCCCGCCGGGCTTGAGAGGTATCCGGGCTCCGCATCCATCGTCATCGAGATCGCCAAAAGACGGGGCATCAATCTCCGGGTTGATCTCTGGGATACGAGCCCCGAGGTTGAGAGGGCCTGGAGATCTGGCGAGAAAGGCCAGAGCCTGGAAGATCTTCATATTCACATAGGCGACGGTTTTTCTGGAGCTCGCAAGCTGACGAGGGAACTTGACGAGCCGGCGCTGCTTCTGGTCGACTCGCCCTACCTCGCTGAAAGCGACGCAGTCCAGGTCGAAGAGCTGATATCGAGGTCTGCAGAGGCCGGCTGGATCGTCCTCTCCTGGCAGATGATCGGTCTAGAAAGGCGCCCAAGACCGGCCTGCAAATTCCTAGAGTTCGACCTTCGCTTCGAGGAGGCGGGCCTAGTCTGTGGACCCTGGGTGGGCGCAACTATGATCCTAGCCTGGGAGGGGGATCTCCATCCAGATCAAAAGGTTGACGGCCTCCTTGAACGGCTCGGGGGAATCGAGGAGGAGTTCCTGAAGATCAGGGGCCCGAAATCAGAATCTTTTTACCCGCGCGATCCACCTGGAGGAGGATTCCGAAGATAGCTCTTTTTCGGGCCCTCTCTCACCAGAAGGCCATCACCCCGAAGGCGACGAGGAGCATGATCACGTCCCGGAGGCCCGTGGAGAAGACGACCAGCTCCGTTCCGATCCGCGGGCCGAAGATCCCGGCGTGGGAGGGGATGAGCCACCGGAAGGCCCAGGCTGCGCTGGTGATGACGTTTCCGATCATCAGGGTGACCACCACTTCCTTTCCCGATAGCTCCCCCGCCGCGAGAAGGCCGCCGGCCACAGTGTAGGCGACGATGTACCCCGCGAACTGGGCTGCTATGATGCTGAGCCCCGGAGCCGGAAGGGGTAGCCAGTTGCGGATCCCGCTCAGGTGGAGGGATAGGAGATCGAAGGCTCCGACCTCGATGAGGACCGATACGAAGAACATCATCGTCGTCGTCATCTTCACGACCTTCATCACCTTGGGACGGGCGGCCATCGCTCCGATCTTCAGCGCCTCTCTCAGAGGGGGTCTATTTTTGCCATCCTTTTCGGCTCTGAGCTCCTCAAAGGGAGAGCTGAAGGCAGGGCCATCATTTTTCTCGTCCAAGAGGAGGCGGCCCGCCACCATCACGAGACCAGTCTTCAATAGCCCCACCAGCATCAGAAGTCCGAAGTAGACGAGGCCTGTGAATCCCAAAAGCGGTATCAGAACTGGAAGGAGAGACCTCCAGTGCATGGTGGTGGCGGGAAAGGAGTTGACGAGGGAGGCGACGAAGAGCTCCCTCTTCTCGATGATCTGGTCGTTGTAGTAGCCGGCGAGCATAGAGTTTGCGCTGGCCGCCGAGAAGAAGGCCATCATGAAGCTCGCCCCAGCGGCATTGCTGAGATGAGAGAACTTGGTTACGGGCCTGGCCATAAACGCAATCTTCTTCGCCGCGTTCAAGACCACGATCATCTCCGCCAGCACCAGGCCCAGGACGATCGGTGGCAGGGATTTCGAGAGGAGGCCGAAAGATGTGGTTGCCGATTGGATGAGGACCCGACCGATCTCCGTCATCTCCATCATGGGCATCATCTTGTCGGGACCCCTTTTTAAGTAGCACGGATGAAACAAGTAGTCACATCTTGGCCGACGAATCTATCAACGATTAAATTGAGCCAAAATGCCGAGTCTCCAAAAGAAATTAGTAACCTGAGCCCTTACCCTGTGATCCATGAAAGAGAAGTGGCTCATGGCCAGCGAGGGTCCCTGGGAGGAGATGAAGCCAAAAATCACTACGGCACTCGAATCAGGGTTCGACTGCGTGGTGACGAGACAGGAAGACGTCGAGAAGGTCAGAACGCTTGGCGAGATAAAGGTGGCCTCCTTCGGGACCGAGAGGGAGATTGAGGACATACTCATAATAGGCCGCGGCGGCGAGGGGGACGGCTCGGTCCCCCTCCCCGAGGAGTTCGGGGCCTCCCTGGACATCAGCCTCGCAAGGGCCACTGAGGGGACGGTGGCGGGCTACGTCGAGATCAGGAGCAAGAGGTACGAAGAGTTCGCGGTGGAGCTGGGAAAGAACGTAGACTACCTGGTGGTCGTCGGCGCCGACTGGAAGGTGATCCCTCTGGAGAATATGATCGCAGGCCTCCAGGGCGAGAGTGTCAAGATAATAAGCGGCGTCAAGACCGCTGAGGAGGCGGAGGTGGATCTGGCGACCCTGGAGAAGGGGGCCGACGGGATCCTCCTCGACGCCTCGGACCTATCGGAGATCAAGAGGGTCCAGAAGCTGGTGGAGAAGGCCGGGATGGCAAGGCTTGATCTCGACATCGCCGAGATCACCGAGGTCAAGCCCGTCGGGATGGGGGACCGGGTCTGCGTTGACACCTGCACCATGATGCGTCCTGGTGAGGGGATGCTCGTCGGCTCCCAGTCAAAGGCCGCCTTCCTCGTCCACAGCGAGTCTGAGGAAAGCTCTTACGTCGCAGCCCGACCCTTCCGGGTGAACGCTGGGGCCGTCCACGCCTACGTCAAGGTCGGCGAGAAGACCCGCTACCTCTCGGAGCTGAAGGCCGGCGACGAGGTGACGATCGTCGATAAGGAGGGCGGGATGAAGACCGCCGTCGTCGGCAGGGTGAAGATCGAGAAGAGACCCCTGATGCTGATCGAGGCTGAGGTGGACGGGGAGAGGATCAGCACCCTACTCCAGAACGCTGAGACGATCAAGCTCGTCAGCGAGGACGGGACTGCAAAGTCGGTCACAGACCTGAAGGTGGGAGACAAGGTTCTGGTCCACTTCGAGGGGAAGGCCCGCCACTTTGGGATGAGCATCGAGGAGAGCATCCTCGAGAGGTGAAGCCGACGGGAACGGCGAGCAGAATCGAGACAGTGGAATGGTGGCTTTAGAAGATGAATGAGAAGAAGCTCAGCAAAAGGAAGCTCGCCATCGGAGACCTGGAGATAGAGGTCCCGGGGGTGGTGGCCGTCCTGAGCGGTGAAGAGGCTGTCAGAAGCGCGTCCATTGCAGAAGGTCTCGGGGCTGACCTGGTAGAGGTGAGGCTCGACCTCCTCGCCGGGGATCCGATGAAGGTGATCCGGGAGGTGCGAGATGCGACGGCCCTTCCCATCATCGCCACCAACAGGATGGTTCTGGAGGGGGGAGGGTTTTTGGGCGGGGAGGACGAGAGGATAGAGATCCTGGCGGAGGCCTCGGCCTGGGCGGACGTGGTGGACGTGGAGCTTATTGCCCGGAGGCGCGACCGTCTCCTGGAGATGGTGGACGTGCCCGCTATTATCTCCTACCACGACTTTGAGGGGATGCCATCCATCGAAGCTTCGAGAGCGATTCTTGAGGAGATCTTCGAGGCCGGAGCCGATATCGCCAAGCTCGCCCTGACCCCCGCATCCCTGGAAGACTGCCTCCATCTTCTGATGCTTCTCTCGGAGAGGAGAGGTCCCACATCTCTGATGGGGATGGGTGGTGTGGGCAGACATCTTCGGGCCGTGGCTCCTATATACGGCTCGGTCCTCACCTACGGCTACATTGGAAGCCCAACAGCTCCCGGCCAGATCCCGGTGAAAGCCCTGAGAGAGGTTCTGGACTTGCTGACATCATCGGATGGCTTCTGATCACGCTGAAATCGTCATCATCTGAATCTATCCTGCGCTTTTTCTTTTAGTTTTGTTTTTTAAGGATGCCGTCTGAATTGGAACGGGATTTAATTTCTTTATTTGTAAAATCTTTGCCCAAAAAGCTCTCTTAATTCTCATCAAATAGTCCAAAATATCAGTCAATTTTTTGTAAAATATTTGATATGAATCAGATCTTTTATTGCTTTTATATGGCAAAATAATAGCCGATATCCTGTAAAATGATTTATATAACTTTTATCATTCAACCATGTGTAAATCCTTTCTGGAGATTTAATCGCGAATACATTTTGGTATCAAATTGACATAGAGCCCACAAGGTTTATATCAAGCAATTAACCCACTATAGCGCGCGGATATTTATCAGAGAGAGGTGAGAAGATGGATAAGATGGAAGGCAGTTTTGCCGTTGAGGACATGCAGAATGTCCAGATCAACATCGGCGAGATCGTGAAGGAGGTGGAGGAGTGGGACCAACCCATGGGCCCGTTCCCCTGTCCAAGCATCGCCACGCTTCGGGACTGGGACTTCAAGCTCATAAACAGGTACAGGGTTTTTTACTCTCCCATCTGTGATCGGTGTACCCTCTGTACCTACGGTCCCTGCGACCTGACCCGTTCGAGGGGTGCCTGCGGCTTAGACCAGGCAGCTCAGCAGGGCAGGATCGTCCTCTTGGCGGTCCTTATGGGCTGCACAGCTCATTGCGCTCACGGCCGACACCTCTATCACTGGACCTTGGAGAAGTTCGGAGACCTGCCCTTCAAGATGGGCGAAGAGATCCTGGTGGACGCGCCTCTCACCAGGACTGTAACTGGAACCAAGCCCAAGACCCTAAAGGAGTTCGGACCCGTCCTCAGCTATATCGAAGAGGAGGTCGCTCAGCTTTTGGCCTGCACCCACACCGGTCAGGAAGGAAACTACAGGGACTTCGAGTCCAAAGCCCTCCACGCCGGCATGCTCGACTCCCTGGGCAAAGAGGTCTCGGACATGATCCAGATCATCGCCTACGATATGCCTAGGGGCGACGAGGACGCTCCGTTGGTGGAGTGCGGGATGGGTACCCTCGACAAGGACAAGGCGATCCTGATCACCTACGGTCACAACCTGGCGGGCTCCGCCGAGGCCATGTTCTACGCCGAGGACAACAACCTCTGGGGCAAGGTCGACATCGGTGGCGTCTGCTGCACTGCCATCGACAACACCAGGATCGGTGAAGGTCTCGGCTACCCCGAAGAGATCAACACCAAATACAGGATGGTCGGGACCAAGGCCAAGATCGCCGGAGCCATGGGCTGGTGGAGGAAGATGGTCGAGGCCGACGTCATGGACTGCGTCATGGTCGACGAGCAGTGCGTCTACACCAACGCCCTCCAGGAGTGCCAGGAGAAAAAGGTGCCCCTGATCTCACCGAGGAGGAGTTCAAGAAGTACGCCGAGTCCTGCACCTACTGCCACACCTGCCAGTTCGTCTGTCCCCCCCACATCAAGATAGGCGACGTGGTCCAGGAAGCGGCCAAGGGCAACCTCGAGCCCCTCAGCTCAACCTACGAGATCTGTGTCGGCTGCCGAAGGTGCGAGCAGGCCTGTCCTCAGGATATACCGATCCTCAGCCTCTACGCCTACGCCAACCAGGAGTACATCAAAAACCAGAAGTTCAAGATGAGG
>LGFT01000066.1 GCA_001509375.1 Methanothrix harundinacea
CTCCCAATAAGAAGATATTAATGATGAATTATATATCTCTTCTGGTCGAGGTGGATTCTCGTCAATTCGCATCATTTTTGTAGGTGCTAAACACATACCCGAAGCGAAATTATCTATACTCCTTCAGCTTCGCCATCATCTTTTGGATACGCTCGACATAAGTTCCGTCAATGACGTACCTGTTCTCCTCCGCCAGATGCTCAGCCTTCGACAGAGCTCTTTCCATCACGACTCCAACCTCCCAGAGAAGATGGTGCTGGGCCACGTCCTTCGTCACGACGTTTATGTACTCCCACCAGGCCTAGTCCAGGGCCTTCAGAGGAGCGCCCCGAACCCCATTTCCCTTCTCGTGGTCGAGATAATCCTGGAGAGTGCCGCTCTTTGGCCACTCCCCCTTCTGATATTCCTGGTAGGCATCGAAAGCGAGTCTCCCCACCCGATCGTCCCTCTTTCGCTGCTCAAAAAGCCACATCGAAAAGTCGACCCTTCTTCCTCCATTCGCCTTCACAGCATCCGCCTCCCTCAACAATAGATCGCTCTACGATAACTATCTGTCCTTTAGCGTCTCCTGCCGACCGTCTGATAAACCTTGAAGCGTCCGAGCACCTCAAACCTTACCCTTTCGCATCTTTTATCCTATCGCATCTTGTAGCAATTGAGGCGAAAAGCTTATTACTAAATAAGATACAGTCTCTTTGGCGTGCGTGAAAACCCATTTCGTGACCTTCAGAGAACCGCGCATCGCCGCCAAAGGGTGGCAAAGACGACAAAGCCTTCCTGAACAAGGGTGCCGGAGCAGAGAGGAGGAGATCAACCTTCCAAAGCTCGGGCATCCCTTTTCTTCTGCCATACCTCTGATTTAGACGGCGTCACCGTTAAGAGATCTGATGGGGACTACGTAAGGCCGGTCCAGATCCTTCATCACCACCGCCTCGACGCCAAAGATCGCCCTGATGTTCTCCTGAGTCAAGAGGGAGAGGGGATCGCCGATGGCGTGGACCTTTCCCTCCTTCAACATCACCAGGCTGTCGGAGTACCTTGCCGCCAGGTTCAGGTCGTGGATCGCCATCACCGCCGAGATCTTCGTCTTCTTCACCAGGCACCTCACCGTCTCCAACACCTCCAGCTGATGTTTCACGTCCAGGTTTGACGTCGGCTCGTCCAGGAGGAGAACTTCCGGCTCCTGGGCCAGGGCTCTTGCGATCAGAACCCTCTGCTTCTGGCCTCCGGAAAGTTCGGAAAAGTCCTTGAGGGCGAACTCCTCGACGTGAAGCAGCTTCATGATATCGACGACCTGGTCGATATCCTCGTCTCTTACCCGCCATCCCATATGGGGCTTTCTTCCCATCAGGATGGTATCGAAGACGGTGGTGGTGAGGACACTTGTCGTGGATTGGGGGACGTACCCGATGTACTTCGCCACCTCCTGACGGCTGAGGCTCTGAAGGTCTCGGCCGCCGTCCAGAAGGATCACGCCCTTCGGCTTAAGGATCCGATCGATGCACTTGATGAGGGTCGTCTTGCCAGAGCCGTTGGGTCCGACGAGGCTCAGTACCTCAGAGTCGCTGACCACCAGGTTTAACTCATCCAGAATTCTGCGGCTGCTGTAGCTGAAGCTGAGTTCCTTGATCGTGATCTTTACCAATAGTACTTCCCCCTTCCCAGGAACGGACAGATGAAGAACGTAAACCCCAGAAAGGCGTTCACTGGCAGGATCGCGGGAGCCAGGATCACAGAGCAGATCTCGACGGAAGTGATGTTGGCAGAGCCCAAAATAGCCGCTACCCGTGACAAGAGCGCTATCCCGGTCAGGGAGAGAGGGATGAAGAGAAAAATTCTTCCCACAAACGAGGCGTACTCCTCCTTCGGCTCTGAATTTTCCGTGGCGACTTCCGTTGACATAGTCTCAGCTTCCCTCATAAACTCGATCCAATTTAAGTCTAATTGGTGACACAGGCACCTCCGGATATATGTGTACTCCTTCCTGGTCCAGTACCTGAAACCAAGGTGAGATATATGAAAATATGTTGCGCTGCAGGCCCAAAGACCGACAGCGACCAAACAAATTTCTGAATTCTATCGATGGTCAGGACGGTGCTTTCAGATCACCGGGTATACGAAGAAGTTCTCTTCCGGGTAGTCGAGCCCCCTCATCTCGAGGTACTCCTGATAGACCCCCACGGGGTCGAGCTCCGCCTCGGGATGGATCATCTCAGCCCAGTAGGTGAGGCCGACGACGGCTCCCGTCCCCAGGGTTATGTCCCTGAAGATAACGTAGGCCCTGCCGTTCTTCACGGCCGGCAAAGCGTCAGCTCCGGGTCGGCTCTCGATCTCTCCTACGAAGGCTTCCATCGCGGTTGTATTGCTCCAGCCGAGCTGGTTTATCGCCGCCGGCACCTTGATGATCACCTCAGGCATCCCGGCGAGGACCGTCTCCCATTCCACCTTGGGGTTCGTCTCGTCAGAGTCGATGATGTTCTCGCCCCCGGCGAGGGAGATCATATCGTTGGGGGCAGATCCCCGCCCGTAGGTCCATAGAGCCCCCAGATCGGCGCCAGACCCGCCCTCAACGTAGACCTTAGGACTGTCTAAACCTGAAACAGCATCAACAACTTCGGCCGTCTTCTCCTTGACCCAGTCGTTGTAACCTTCAGCCTCAGCTTCGCGGTCGAGGATCGCGCCGAGGGTGGTCATCTCCTCCTCCAGGGTTTCGGCGTTGTAGAGGTCGAGGCCCGCGACGTCGATCTTTTCGAAGGGAGCGAGGTTCTCCTCCACCTCTCCGGCCTTGTTCGCGTAGGAGATCACCAGCACCCCGGACTCGATCTCACCGGCATCGTTCTTGGCGAGGTCTGCGATCTTCTCGTAATTGAACTCCTTCCAGGTTCCCACAATCTCCCAGCCGCCCATGACGTTTGAGAAATAATAGGCTTTGTACTTGGAAACGCCGTCCGTCGTTCCCACGATCTTGTCGGTCTCGCCGAGGATGCTGACAGCTTCGGCCGCATCGGAGTTCAGGACAATGATCTTCTCGACCGGCGTCTCGATGTTTACAGCTCTTCCTGCAGAGTCTGTAACGGTTAAGGGATATTCAACCGCGTTCCCCATCCCCGAGATGAGGAAGGCGCACAGGGTTAAAAGAAAAACTAACGATATCTTATTCAAAATATTCGCCTCCTTCTGGCTTGTTAAACGTAAATGTTTAAGACCCATATTAATTAATAAGAATTTCGGTCAATCTTTTGTAATTCATAGGGCACGATCATAGCACCGAAAACCGGATAACAGGCAGAGGTTGTATGCTGGAGTTAAGAGCAGTCGACGGATCATTAGGTTCAACTTAAAAAGGGAACGATCTTGATGGATTGGGAGATCATAGGCTATGCCGCTGCAGCTCTGACGATGTTCGGATTCATTCCGCAGCTGGTGAAGATGTTGCGAACGAAGTCGGTGGATGACGTGAGCCTGGTCATGATGGTTCAGATGGGGCTCGGGGTATTTTTATGGATGATCTACGGCCTGCACCTTAAAAACTCACCTCTGATAGTGGCGAACGTCGTATCCCTGACGACCCTCGTCCTGGGGCTTTTTGTCTATTTCAGGTACACCACCAGAAGGTACTTCAGATAAGAACATCAAAATTGGATGAAGATCAAAGGCAGCTCGTCGAGTACGAGTCGGAGGCTATAGAGAGGATTTCCATGATGAAGTGGCTGACCAAATTTCAGAACGCGATTCTCGTGGCTCTCACCTGGATGATGGGCCTGGTGGTTCTTTTGGCGACGGCGGAGCTATTTTACATCATCGTCGCAGACATTGTCACCCCGCCTCTGGTTCTCCTGGAGATCGACCAGCTGCTGGAGATCTTCGGCTACTTCCTCCTGGTATTGATCGGAATCGAGCTTCTCGAGACCTTCAAGATATATCTCGAGGAGAACGTCATAAACGTCCAGGTAGTTCTCTTGGTGGCGATCATCGCCATAGCCAGGAAGGTGATAATCTTAGACGTCAAGAACCTTCCCAGCCTGACCCTCATAGGTATCGGGGTGATAGTCGTCTCCCTCTCAACAGGCTACTACCTGGTGAAGAGGAGTCAGCATGATGAGAAGGCGTGCAAGCTATGATCCTTCACCTGAAGGCTTATCTACCTGGAAGGTGGTTTGGAGGATGGCCACAGGGACGTTGGGGAAAGTCTTGTGGCCCGAATAAATACGTGGATGAAGGAGTTAGTTTGAAGATAATTGAGATATGTCTAATGGGCTTCATATTATTGGCTTCAGTGGGGGGAACGGCTCTCGCCGAGGACGGCATAAAGGCTTCAGAGAGCGGCACCGGATCGGAGATATCACCAGCTATTGAATCTCTGAGCCTTGAGGGGGTCTGGACCTTGAGCCTCGGAGCCTCGGAAGAGATGGATGTCGTCTTGCACCAGTCGAAGGACCTGATCTGGGGCGCTGCGATGTCTGAAAAGCCTGAGCCGATGGGCGGGATCCTCTCAGGATCGATATCTGGAGACAGAGTCGAGATCAAAGCCCTTTATGTCGATGGAGACGTCCTGACCTTTACAGGGATGGAGGGCACCTTTGCTGGCGAGACCATAAGGGGAATCTATTTCCAGATCAACAGCCTCGGCGATTCTGTCCGTGGCAGCTTTGTCGGAATGAGGACCAGCAAAGATCCCAGAGAGTTCGCGCCCTCATCGGCTGCTCAATCCGCCACGGAGGCAACCTCTGAGACTTCGCAGATCTCTGGGACCGAGGCGGGAGCCGAGGCCGAGGTGGTCGAAGAAGAGACGGGCGGGTTCACCGACGTTCACCAGCTATCCGCCGGCATAAACCCCAGGATATTGGGCTACGCGGCTCCGGTTACTGGAAAAAGTAGGATCGTTTGATGATCATTGGAGATGTCATCAACCTCGGGGAAGGCGTCTCCCTTCAATTTTTGTATCTGGCTGCTTCGCTTCAGTGCTTTTCGATTCTTTTCTCCGATACAACTCGACCAAGGGAACCCTTTAATCCGATTGGGGCCGTAACTTCAAGAGTGGAGGAGTGACGATTGTTCTCCAATAAAAATTCGACCGATCCCCCCGAGAGGGTCAAGAAGGCTCTAGAGGAGGTGGCAGGAAGGTATTCAGATCTGGCCAAAGATCTCCGGGCAGACCTGGCCTCTGCAAGGGGAGCGGAGGAGGTCCTGGAGCTGGCTGGGAGGTCCTCCCTGGAGATGCTGGCTTATCTTCCCCTGAGCCCCGTATTTTGCCCCTTCTGCACCATCTACCACCCTGGATCCAAGGACTGTCAGGGCTGCGGATACGCCGCCAGGTATGGGCGGTGTACTGAAACGGGAACCCCATACAACCAGGCCATAATGGCTCATTACGGACTGGTGGAGGCGGTCGAGAAACTCTTGCCCTGTAGATATCAAGAGAGATCCTCGATCCCTGAGGGGGCGGTCCGGGCAGCCCTCGGGGATGAAGCAGACCGGGTCATAGATCTCGCCAGTAGGTTCAGCATGATGATCAAAGAGGCCCGATCCTCCGAGGAGGTGATGGCCTTGAAGACGGAGTTCATGGCCGATCTCTTGAGGGGTCTCCCAGCAGAGAAGGTCTGCAGAATCTGCGGTTTCGAATACCGAGACCTCTCCGAGGCGAAGAACGAGGCGCTTTTTAGGCTGAGACGCCACTGGCCAGCTGCCTGATGGGAGTACTCGACCGACTTCGGCCTCAAAGCCCCATCTGGCGCAAGGACTGATCTCTTCAGGGTCTACGATCTCTTCAGGTTCTACGGCGACCGCTCGCGGCTGAAGCGACTAGAACCGCCAGGGGTATCAGGCCCAGGATCAGGACGGCCTCGAGGGACAGGTCGAGGGCCGCGGCCAGGATCACGAGGATGACGCCGAGAAATACGACGATCCAGGATCGTTGGGGGCCGAGAGAGCAGGCACAGGCTGAGCCGGGCCGAGATTCGCATTTGTCGGGCTCTTGGTCGTGGGGACTCATCGTTCTACCACCTAGGCTCTAATCCCCGCCGTTTTCCTTCTCGATGGTCTATCCAGAGGCTGATCAGCCTGTCCGACCTCGCCAGGGCCACTTCCCTCTCATCGAAGTGGTCGGCGGCCGACCTCATGGCTTCCATGAAGCCTTCAGAGTTGCCGGTGTCGGCGAGCTTCGAAAGCCTCTGGCACTCTTCTATGTACGCCTCCCGAACCCGTTTCGCCTCTGGGTTCTCCTGGATGCTGGAGTAGAGCTCGGGGCTCTGGGCGAGGATCCGGCCGACGAAGTCGATCATGATCTCGTAGACGGGGCTCATGAGACGTCTCGAGTGGGCGATGTCGAAGTCCAGGGACCTGAGGGTCGAGCCTATGGATATGTAGGCGAAGTGGGTCAGAGCCTGGACTACAGCCATGATCCGATCGTGCTCCTCGGCTCCCAATACCTCAACCCGGGCCCCGTCCTCCTGGAAGATCTCTTCCATCGGCAAAAGCCACTCATCGCACCTCCCCGCAGCCGGGACGAGGATCACCGTCTGGCCCCGGATGGTGGGGATGGTGGGGCCGAACATGGGGTGGGTTCCCAGGACCTCGACCCCATCAGGGGCCCACCGTAGCATCGCCTTCATCGGCTCGGCCTTGAGGCTGGTGACATCCATCAGGAGGCTTCCCGGCCGCATCCGGGGGGCGACCTCCTCGACGACCTTGGCCGTCTCCTTGATGGGGACGCTGAGGAGGACGACGTCGCTTTTGGCCACCTCCGCCATCAGGTCGCGGGCAAACTTCACCCCCAGCCGCTCTGCCACCTCGACCTTTCCGCTCGGGCCCCAGATCGAGACGAGAAAGCCGTGTTCTTTGAAGTACTTGGCAAACCAGCTTCCAGTCCCGCCGGTCCCCCCCACGATCAGCATTCTATTCTTCGTTCCTGAATTCGCCATCGTTGTCATCGATTTTTCAGCTCCTCCCTCACCGCCTGCTCCATAACGTCGACTGGGGCCTTCCTGCCGGTCCATATCTCTATCGAAAGCGCTCCCTGATAGACGAGCATCATCACGCCGTCCAGGACTCGCGCCTCGGCCCTGGTGGCATCTTGCAAGAGTTCCGTCTTCCTGTTGTAGACGATGTCAAAGACAGCCTGCCCCTCTCGAAAGAGCCGACCGTCCAAGAGCCTGGGGTCTCCCTCCTTCATCCCGACAGAGGTGGCGTTGACGACGACCTCGGCCTCGGGGACGAGCTTCTCCAGATCAGGGAGGCCGTAGCCCCTCCCCCCGACTGCGGCTGCGAGGGCGAGGGCCCGGCCTCGGTCCCGGTTGGCGATCGAAAGCTCGGCCCTGGAGAGGGCGAGCTGGCGGGCGATCGCCTTTGCGGCGCCCCCGGCGCCTATAATCAGGATTCGACTCCCATCGACCCGGACCCCGGCCCCCTCCAGAGCCCGCAGGGCTCCGAGGCCGTCGGTGTTGTAGCCCAAAATAGAGCCTTCCTTGAAGGCGACGGTGTTCACCGCCCCCATCGCCGCGGCGTTATCGTCTGGGACGACGACCTTCAGCGCTTCCTCCTTCAGGGGTATCGTCAGGTTCAGGCCGCCAAAATCCATCGCCTCTGCGCCGAGGATCGCATCCCGCAGCCGCTCCCGCCTCACCCGGAAGGCGAGGTAGCGGGCCGAGAGGCCCATGGCCGAGAAGGCAGCGTTCTGCATCGCCGGGGAGAGGCTGTGCTCCACGGGGTCTCCAAAAACGGCGTAGACTAACATCCGATGTAAGTTGTTCTTTATGGGTAAATAAAGCTGAGTTTGATGGGGAAGATTTTGGACTCTTGGAATCGATGTGAATAAGCACTGAAGTGTAAAACAATTTAAATAATTTCAACTTCTCCAGCCTCCTCATTGAAGCCGGACGAGGGCAACAGATATCTCCCAAAGAGCGCATAAAATATCGACAGATATGGCGGGCCTCGGAAGGGTTACCAAGATGATCATACTCGGTCTCTTGACCCTCCTCGTCGGAGCCTTCGCAGGAAACGTGGCAGAGGAGGTGTATGAGGAGTCGGGCATCACCTACGAGGAGGGCCACCCCACGGCCTACGGCGGAGTCCGCGGGTGGAACCCCATGAAAACTTTG
The DNA here is from genome assembly GCA_001509375.1 of Methanothrix harundinacea. Lineage (GTDB taxonomy): Archaea > Halobacteriota > Methanosarcinia > Methanotrichales > Methanotrichaceae > Methanocrinis > Methanocrinis harundinacea_D. The sequence continues at coordinate 8,100 of LGFT01000066.1, forward strand.
GAGATTTTGGGAGAGATTGCTCTCAGATATCTTGAGGACGTGCTGAGAATCGAAAGATGAGCCGGCAGATCCGGCGATTCTTCGATTGGTGGCCATGCTCGCCAACCTCCGGCGATCGGTGGGCATTTCAAAGCATCAGTTCATCTCAGCCGATGTAGGTGACGCTGGATCGGTCAAATCCCTCCACGATCTCGATCCCCTCTCTGTCGGGCTTCCATGCCACCTCCGGGTATACGAGGCTCTTCATAAAGCCTCTGATGTCGGCGGCGATCCTGGTGGCGGGATGGTCCTCGCCGAGGGACTTTTTGCTTATCTCAAGGGTCCTGGATACCACCAGCTCCTCATCCAGATATCCGAGGGAATGGAGATACTCGTGGAGAAGTACGAAAAAGGCGTAGGGCTTGTAGAGCTTGGGCTTTGTCTCCCTGATCCTCTGGAGAGGTGTCTTGTTCATGACAATGACGTTAGAGCCGATGGTGAAAAACCCTCCCAGAAATCCTTGAGGGTGGTTTCCAAGGTCGGCCAAGCCCAGCATCAGTCCACCTCGGCTCTTTCCCGTGCTCTTCAGGACGGCGGCCTTCACCACCTCAAAGACGTCTGCCAGGGTCTCCGCTTCCTCGAGCTGGATCCTTAACTCCTTTTGCATCCGATATTGTTCTGCTAATCAGAGTATATAATACTACCTCAAAGTTAGTATTTATGGAAAACTAACTAATGCAAATCGATATGGTGCGATCATAGGTGATCATCTCCACGTCAACGTATATCGTATTATTGCGATATGTATATATGCGACTAACTCGCTTATTTCCGTTAAGATGAACCGAACAGCTACAGATTGGCGCGTTAGGATTCTAAGCGCCCTCTCCGACCCCACCAGGCTTGATATCATCGAGTTCCTCGGCAAAGAGGAGCGGTGCGTCTGTGAGATCGTCCCCGCCTTCGGTCGGGCCCAGTCCACCATCTCCAAGCACCTCGCCGTCCTTTTTGAGGCGGGGATTTTGGAGCGGCGGATCGACGGCAAGCGGACCCTCTATCGGGTGAAGAACCCTATGCTCTTCGACCTTTTGCGAGAGGTGGACGCCCTCGCTCTCGAGGAGATATCCGAGCTGAAGGAGGCCTTCTGGGGGTGGGTGGCTGCTTCATCATGGTTCCCATCCAGATATGGGTGTTCACGTCTCTTGGAGTGCCTTTGGACATCGCTGTGAAACAGGCCTTCGGCACGAACCTGTTGGTCGTGATCCCCACGGCCATGAGCGGCGCATGGGGACACAGCAAGAGAAACGCGGTCCTTTGGAGAGCGGGCGTCACTCTCGGCCTGGTGGGGGCTGTAGGAGCTGTCATCGGCGCAACCATCGCCACGACCTATCTTTCCGGAGCCGCCCTGAAGATCATCTTCGGTGTGGCCATTCTTCTCAGCGGCATCAGAATGATCACCGCCAAGCCGATAACAGTCGAAGAAGAGCCGATCGAAAACCCACTGATACTGGCCGCTTGGGCCCTTCCGTTGGGCATAGTCACGGGGATAATCGGCATTGGTGGTGGCATCCTCATGATCCCGGTGATGGTCTTGGCTTTGAGATTCAAGATGCATAACGCAGTGGGGACCTCAACGGCGATGATGATCTTCACCGCCATCGGCGGTGCGACTGGATACGTTCTGAACGGCCTTCAAGTTCCCGATCTGCCGGCGTATTCCCTCGGTTACGTGAACCTGGCAGCCTTTGCCGCTCTTGCCATAACCAGCGTACCAATGGCACAGGTGGGGGTGAGGGCTGCTCATCGGCTTCCCGCTCCTCAGCTGAGAAAAGTGTTCATTCTGGTGATGTTCTACGTTGCCCTCAAGATGATCGGGGTCTTCGGCTGGCTGGGGTTGCCACTGTGATAGATGATACCGCTCGGTCTGGTATTGAATCTGTTTAGATCGTATTTCACGGCCTTCTCAGGCCGTTCCCAAAAAGCTCTGGCGCGTGCCAAACCGTTGAAGAAAAGTGGCTCTGAAGAGAGACAGGACGTGTTACATTGAATCTAGAAATCGCGTTACCACCGCTTATGGCGGGCTTTGAGGCCCTGATGGAGTACCTCTCTGCCCATGTCCTCACCTGCCTCATCCCGGCCTTCTTCATAGCCGGGGCGATAGCCGCCCTCCTTCAGAGAGAGGCCGTTCTGAAGTACTTCGGAAAAGACTCCTGACCGCCCGGGTACTGGGGCTGGAGCTGGGGGCGGCTCGAATCGCCGCTGCCGTATCCATGGCCGTCATCATCGGCCTGATCATGGCCGCCATCTTCGAGAGAGGACAAAAAGAGGCGGAAGAGACGGAGGCCTGCGATATCCCCCCCTCGCAAGCCGGAGGCGGGGATGAGCGGCCCGGATACGTCCCGCCCCTATTCGTCGGGCTTCTCGTGGCCGTCCTCCTCGTTGCAACATCGGGGCTCGCCCTCCTGCCCAAGGCCGCCGTAGTCGGGATCCTAGTCCTAGCCTCGGCGTGGCTTTTGAACGCCCGCTTCTCCGATATGGAGAAGGCCTCCTTCTTCGGGGAGACCTGGTGGCTCGCCAAGCGGATCTTTCCTCTGCTGCTGGTCGGGACCATCATAACGGGGATCATCGGCTACTATCTGCCCGTGGACCTGATAAAAATGGTCTTCGGCAAAAGCGACTTCGCCGCCTGCTTCGTCGCCTCGCTGATAGGTGCCCTCCTGTACATGCCGACCCTCCTGGAGGTTCCCATCGTCGGGACCATGTTCGGCTACTCCTCCGGGGCTATGGCATCGGGCCCCGCCCTGGCCCTCCTCCTGGCGGGCCCCTCCATGAGCCTGCCGAACATGATCGTCATCTGGCGGATCATCGGATCGAAGAGGGCGAGCGTCTACATCACCCTCGTGGTCCTCCTATCGACGGCGATGGGGATGATCTACGGGGCTTTAACATTGTGATTTAATGGATTTGGAGTGGATATAGATGAGATCAAAAACTGGATTTGTGCAACTTCAGTCAGCAGCCCTGATCGTTCTGCTGGCAGGGATAGCGGCGGCTGGGGCCATCTCCCCGGAGCTTGTGGTGGACACCTACATGGACGCAGAAGAGGAGGAGGAGACCTTCGCCGACGAAGAGATCCTCTGGGCCACTTCCGAGGACGGCGATCCGGTGAGGATAACCTTCCTCGTATTTCGCGAGATGATCATGCTGGCAGAGCAGATCGAGTCGGGGGAGCTTCGGATGTACGTCGCCGAGGTCGATTCTCCCGGTGAGGTGACCCTTTACTTCTACGATATGGCGGTCCTGGAGACCGAGACCTGGGCCGACCTCCCCTCATACGACGAGGAGCCCCTCGCCACCATCGAGATCGAGGAG
>LGFT01000114.1 GCA_001509375.1 Methanothrix harundinacea
GAAGGTCATCTTCCTCTCGGCTCATAACTCCGCCCGGTCCCAGATGGCCGAGGGGCTCCTCCGACATCTCTACGGTGATCGCTACATCGCCCGCAGCGCTGGGGTGGACCCCCGGGAGGTAGAGCCCCTGGCGGTGGAGGTGATGGCCGAGAGGGGGATAGACATCTCTAAGCAACGGTCAAAGAGTTCGAAGGAGCTGTGGCGTACGGCCTTCGACGTGGTGGCCAAGATCCGCGACTTTGATTCTGAGCCCTGCCCCCTCTTCCCCAGTGGGCGGTGGAGGGCCTTTATACCCCTGAAAGACCCCCTGACGGTGGAGGACCCAGAGGAGCGGAGGCGGGCTATCTCGGCGGCGAGGGACGATCTGGAGCGGTGGATCGTGGAGATCTTCGGAGAAGAGGGGTTCAGAAGAGAGGATAGTTGAAGGGCATCAGACGATCTGGTCCCCGTACTTTTCCAGAAGGTCCATCACCCCTCTCACGTCTCTTCCCTGAGTTCTCGCCTCCTCCAGAAATGCGGAGTAGGTGGCATCGTCGACTATTCGCGGGACAGGCTTGCAGTTCTGGCCGTGGAGCATGAGGTTGAAGCATCGAGCCTCCGCCTCCGAGAGCTTCAGGGCTCGATAATCGCCGGCGTGATCCTGATAGAGGAGGTTCTTCTCTCTCGGATAGTCCAGGGCGAGCTTTGCGAGAGGCGTTCCAGGTATCGGCTCTGCGACGCTTGCGAAGACGTCCTCGAGCATCGCCTCGTCCATGAAGTCCAGGGTCGCCTGGTAATCCTCCTCGGTCTCGCCGGGGTAGCCGACGATGAAGCTTCCTCCGACCTTGACGCCGCATCGGTGGGCTTCATCTCCCGGACCTCTGCGAGGATGTTCTCGAGGCTTCTGGAACGGATCGATCTTCCGAAGAACCGGGGGACCTGGCAGAAGGTGCAGCCTCCAAGGCAGCCCCGATGGGTCTCGATGTAGACGTTGGCGCCCCGGACGTTTTGGCTCCGTAGGTCCTCGGGGATGTGGGGCATGACGTGGTTGAGATCGGATACTGGGACGGGATCGGTCTTGACGACCTCGCCGTCGGAGAGGAAGGCGACCCCCGGGATCTCCTCCGAGGGTCCCTGCTCGATCAGGTCGATGACGACATCCTCCCCTTCGCCCATCACCACGCCGTCCACCTTCAGCTCCCCCAGGACGATCTCAGGGACGAGGCCGACGGGCCCTCCGACGTATATCTTCGGAGATTGTCTCGCAAACTCTCTGATCTTGGGGTCCAGGAGCTGGGATGTGGAGAAGAGGCTGAGGAGGGTCACATTCCCGGTGGGAGAGAGGTCCCGTGTGATGGTGACGGCGTGGCCCCTATCCCGGAGGATGCCGCCGAGGACGAGGGAGCCGTAGGTGTAGATCTTCGGGGAAACGATCGTCGTCTTCATCTCAATCTCCAGCCATGCCTTTCGTTCATCTCCATCTTCAGACCCCCAGGGCGTTGATCTCCTCAATGAGGTCGGTGAAGGCCTCGACCTCGGCCTCGATCACCTCTTCGGGGGTCATGCTGATGCTCATCTCGCCGTCGACGGTGAGCCGGTCGGGGCCGCGTCGAATGAGCCTTCGAACGCCGTCCCTGGTGAGGGCCTTTTTAATGTCCGAGTCGCAGGCCAGGGCCCTTCCCGGCAGGATCACCGTCTCCTTCACCTCGGATAAATCCAGCTCTACTAGATCTTGGATAGTTATGAGGCAGCCTATGTCTTTGTTGACGGAGACGACGTTCACCTGGTCCCCCAGCTCCGCAAATATCGCCGATAAAAGGGGATAAGCGACGGAGCTGGTGATGAGGGTCGCCCCTTTCCGGACCGGCGGAAGCCTTGCGATTTGATCTTTCTTGTGCGCCAGGGCGAAGGGCGACTTTGTCACCGGGTCCCAGAGGGGGGTTCCCGCCACCCTGAAGCTGTATTTATCGTTCGTCTCGGTGACGATATCTCGAAACTCCTCCACAGAGTGGGGGACCACTCCGGGGATGATCGGCTCGTTTCCCAGGATCAGACCCTGTTCTCTCATATTTGCAAACCTCATGAGGATCAGGTTTTTGACCCCCATCTCCTCCAGGTCCCGGCAGGTCCGGTCGAGCTCCGGGCCGTCGTTGACCCCCGGTATCAGGACTGAGGCGGCGTAGACGTCGCAGCTCTCGGCGAAGGTTCGCAAATTTTGTAGCGAAGCCTCGGGGTGTCTATCGTTCATGTACTCTCTTCGAAGCTCGGGATCGGTGGAGAAGACGGTGAATGATACTTCTTTCACCCCCGCCTCGATCAGGCCTTCGGCCTCGTTCCCCCGGGTGAAGCCCTTGCCGCTGGTGTAGCCGAGGTGGATCGGAACGGACCCCTGCCCCACCATCCGGGCCAGCTCCAGAAGCTGGGGGTAGCAGCTGAGGTCGCCGCCGCCGCTGATGGTGACCTTATCGGGCTTCCTACCGAAGGCGGCCCCCGCCACCTCCGTCGCCACCAT